>JAJNQF010000244.1 GCA_021154945.1 Sphingomonas sp. | reverse complement strand
GGCCCGAGCAATTGACGATGATGATCTTGTCCTCGCCCAGCGTCGGCGCGATGCGCTCTGCGGCAGCGATCGCGTGGGCGCTTTCAAGCGCCGGGATGATACCTTCCAGCTTGGTGAGCTTCTGGAAGCTGGCGAGCGCTTCGGCCACGGTGAAGATATCCTTGTCGCCGCGCCCGCACAGGTTCGCCAGGATGATCTGGTCCTGCCGCATCTCGCGTGCCTTCTTCGTCACCGTCGCGATCGCGTGGCTTGGTTCCAGCGCGGGGATGATGCCTTCGGTGCGGCACAGCAGTTGGAACGCATCGAGCGCCTCCTGGTCGGTCGCACTGTCATACTGGACGCGGCCGATATCGCGCAGCCACGCATGCTCGGGGCCAATACCCGGATAGTCGAGCCCGGCCGAGATCGAATGCGCCTCGGTGATCTGGCCGTCCTCGTCCTGCAACAGATACGTCTTGTTGCCGTGGAGCACGCCGGGGAAGCCGCCGGCGAGGCTGGCCGCATGTTCCTTGTCCAACCCGTGGCCTGCTGCCTCGACGCCGAGCATCTGCACCTCAGCATCGTCGAGGAACGGATGGAACAGCCCGATCGCGTTCGATCCGCCACCGATCGCCGCGACCAGCATGTCGGGCAGGCGACCGACGCGGTCCAGCATCTGCGCGCGCGCTTCGGTGCCGATCACGCTCTGGAAATCGCGGACCATTTCCGGATACGGATGCGGGCCGGCGGCGGTGCCGATGATGTAGAAGGTGTCGTGGACGTTCGCGACCCAGTCGCGCATCCCCTCGTTCATCGCGTCCTTGAGCGTATGCGCGCCGCTGGTCACGGGGCGGACTTCGGCGCCGAGCAGCTTCATGCGGAACACGTTGGGCGCCTGCCGCTCGACGTCCTTGGCGCCCATGTAGATGACGCAGGGCAGACCGAAGCGCGCGCAGACCGTGGCGGTAGCGACGCCGTGCTGGCCAGCGCCGGTCTCGGCGATGATCCGGGTCTTGCCCATCCGCATGGCGAGCAGGATCTGGCCGATGCAGTTGTTGATCTTGTGCGCGCCGGTGTGATTCAGCTCGTCGCGCTTGAACCAGACCTGCGCACCCATGCCCTCGAGGGCGGATTCGCGCAAAGCCTCGGTCAGCCGTTCGGCGTAGTAAAGCGGGCTCGGGCGACCGACATAATGTTCGAGCAGGTCGTCGAACTGCGCCTTGAACGCGGGGTCGGCCTTGGCGGCACGATACGCCTCGTCGAGTTCGAGGACGAGCGGCATCAGCGTCTCAGCGACATAGCGTCCGCCGAAGTCGCCGAAATGGCCGCGCTCGTCGGGCTGGGCGCGGTAGGAGTTGGGGGCGAGAGTTGGAGCGTTCATGTGGAGCGCTTTAGCACTTCGAAATGTCGCGCCAAGCCCTTGTATCCCCGCGAATGCGGGGATCCAGTCTGGGCACCCGCCTTCGCGGGTGAACAATTCAGGTGCGGGCAGCCGCGAGGAACGACGCGATCTTCGTTTCGTCCTTGATACCGGGCTCGCTTTCTACCCCCGAAGACACGTCGACCAGTTCGGCCCCGGTGCGGCGTATTGACTCGGCCACGTTGGCCGGATCGAGCCCTCCTGATAGCGCCCAGGGCAGGGGATGCTTGAACCCGTCGAGCAGGTCCCAGTCGAACCGCAAGCCCATCCCGCCCGGCAGCGCCGCCGAGTCCGGAGTTTTTGCGTCGTACAAGATCCGGTCGGCGACTCCGGTAAAGCCGTGCGCAGCTTCCAGATCGCCGCGTGTGCGCACCGCGACCGCGACCCAGGTCTCGATGCCGAACTTCGCCCGGATCGCGGCGGTCCGCGCGGGCGTCACCTTGTGGAGTTGCAGCACGTCGAGCGCGGCCGAGGCGACCGCCTGTTCGAGCATCTCGTCCTCCGGATCGACGAACACGCCGACCTTCGCGACATGGCCCGGCACGCGTGCGGCGAGTTCGGCTGCTTTCGCGAACGTCACGTGCCGCGGCGACGCGGGGAAGAACACGAACCCGACATGGCTCGCGCCGTGCCGGATCGCCGCGTCGAGCGTCGCGGGAGTGGACATGCCGCAGATCTTGGCGGTGGTCATCATCGTTCCTAAAACGGATCACGGAAGTCCAGCGATCCTCCCCCGCCAGGGGGAGGTGTCGCCGAAGGTGACGGAGGGGGAGGACCCGGAACAGAGGTTTTCCCTTACCTCCCCCTCCGTCAGGCTATGCCTGCCACCTCCCCCTGGCGGGGGAGGATTACTAGATTGCCTACAATTAAAGCGTCGCGCCGATCGCGCGGGCGGCGGTGTCGGGGTCTTCGGCCTGCGTGATCGGGCGGCCGACTACCAGGATCGAGGCACCCGCGTCGACCGCCTGGCGCGGTGTCACCACGCGCTTCTGGTCGCCGATCGCACCGTCGGGCAGGCGCACGCCCGGGACCACGAAGAACCCCTTCGGCCAGATCGCCTTCGCCGCCGCGACCTCGGCGCCCGAGCAGACGATGCCGTCGACCCCCGCTTCGCGCGCCAGTTCGGTCAGCCGCATAACCTGGTCGTGCGCGTTCCCGGTAACGCCGGTGGCCGTGAGATCGGCCGCATCGAGGCTGGTGAGCATCGTCACCGCGATCACCTTGGTGCCGATCGGCGCCGCGGCCTTCGCATCCTCGAGCATCGCCCGTCCGCCGCTGGCATGCACCGTGAGGATCGCCGGTTCGAGCGCGCCGAGCGCCTGCACCGCCTTCGCCACCGTGTTCGGAATGTCGTGCAGCTTCAGGTCGAGAAAGATCGGCAGGCCGAATTCCGCCATCGCATGCACGCCGGGCTGGCCGTGTGCCGAGAAGAATTCGAGCCCCAGCTTGATCCCGCCGACATGATGGCGGACGCGCGCGGCGATCGCCTTCGCGCGCGCCAGATCGGGCGTGTCGAGCGCGACGTAGATCCGGTTGCTCATCGCACGTCACCCGGCGGCACGGCGGCGGGCGTAACGGGCGCGGTCACCGGTGCCGTCACCGTCGTCATCGGTGTCGCAACCGGCGTTTCGACCGGCACGAACGCCACCGGCTCTGGCCTTGGCGTCCGCAGTTCCAGCAATTCGCGCTCGCACGTCGACAGCCGTTGCCGCAGCCGCCACCGGATCGCGTGATTATACAGCATCGTCGGCACGAACCCGATCAAGAACGTCACGAACAGCAACAGCGGCAGGTTCACGTCGGCAATCAGCCCACCCCACAGCTGGATCTGGACGGCGTTCCAGTTGCTTATGGTGAACACTGCGGCGACGAACGCCAGCAGGCACCAGAACAGGATTTTCAGGAACTGCATGCGGCGACCCTCTATTGTGCCCCAATCGCGCCGAAACGCGGTTGGAAACGCAGAGCTACCGCCACATCGGCGTTTTGGCCAGTCTTCTGCCGAGCAAGAGGGGCTTTAGCCGATCTCGGTCCGCAACTGCGCGATCAGCGGCAGGATCGCGGTCAGCCGCGGTTCCTCCTCGTCGAGGATCGCGAGGAACGCCGCCCGCTTGATCGCCGCGACCCGGCCCGGCTTCATCCGCACGGTCTGCGGCAACGTCGAGACGGTGATGTCGATCATCCGCTCCGACCCGTGCAGCCGGCCCCAAAGATAGTCGTTCTCGCGGTAGGCGCGGCTGAAGAACGCGCCGAACGTGCCGAACTGGATTCCCTTCAACGTCGCCTCCGCGCCGCCGGAGCGGATCGCGGTCGCATCGTCGGGTGCGATCCGGTCGACCTTGATCGGGTCGAACTCGTCGAGCCCCTCGCCCTGCAACAGCGGCAGCGTCGCGGTGTCGAAATACGGAAAGCCCAGATAGGCTAGCAACAACGTCCGCCGTGCTGGCTTGGCAAGGGCGGCGAACGCCTCCGCCAGCCGCTGGTCGGTTTCCGCATCGAGCCGCTCCAGATCGAACGTCCGCCCCAGCGTCTCGAGCACCGCGGTCGCATCGCCCTTCATGGCGCGCACCGCATCGTGCATCCCGGCATGCATCTCGCCGCGCAACCGATCCAGATACGGCGACAGCGATTCATAGATCGCGTCGCGCATCGGCGCGAGCTCGGGCTCGTCGGCGGCGGTTTCCACCTCCGACAGCCGCCGCGCCATCAGCCGCAGCCGGCGAATACGAAAGCCGATGTCGAAGGTCCGCAGGAACGCGATCGACGCCGGGCTGGCACCGTTGGCGAAGCCCGCCCCGAGTTGGTCCGCGCCCATCGCCGCCACCCGCGCGACGATCGCGGCGCGGATCTGCACCAGCCGCCGCGGGCTGTGATGCCGCCCCGCATCGTACAACAGGCTCGCGATCGTCTCGATCACCGCGCTCCGCTTCAGATGTCCGTACGCGACGAACCCATAGCCCGAACTCGCAGCCGCGGCCTTCTGCGCCCGCCGCCGCCATGCGATCAGCCGCGGCGCGGTCGGGCGATCGAGGAACAGCGTGTGGCCGAACAGCGATTCGACGTCGGCCTCCACCTCCGGCCGGATCGCGGTGACGATCCCGCGCATCCGGTCGATCCGCGCCGAGCGCGCGGCGATCGCCTCCAGATTGTCGCGGATCGGCTGCTGGCGCGGAATGTCGCTGATCGCGCCGATGATCGTCTGGAAGAACCCGGGCGTGCCTTCGCCGCGATTGAGCCGCAGCTTGATGCCGGGCGAGGGGTCGATGTAGATGAACCGCCGGTCGATCTGACGGCGTGCCGGGCGTTCCTTCAGCGCGTCGAGCGCCGGTCGGAACGGTGCATTGGCAAGCACCGAGCCGTCGATCAGCACCGCGCTTTCCGCCGCGTTGGCCGCAGTATGACGGGGCAGCACGCGCGCGAGGAAGCCGCTGCGGCCCGGCCACGCGATCTTTCGCTGCTCCAGCACACCGTCCAGTTCGGCGACCGTGAACGGCGGAAACGCGCCCGGAAAGCTCGATGTCGCGCGGGCTGCGAACGCCAGTTCCGCGCGCGGCGCGAGTGTCTCGGTCGCGCCGCCATGATCGGTGAAGTCGACCACCAGCCGGTGCTCGGTCTCGACCACTTCGGCGGGCGAATTGAGCTGCAACCGCTCGGGATGCCCCGAAAAATCGGTCACCGTCACGAACAGGTCGAGTGGCTGGCCGGGCGGCAACAGCCGCGGCCCGCGCTCGCTTGCGCCCATAGCGTCGAACGCATCGAGCAGCAGGTTGGTGAAGGTCTTCCCCCCGAACGGCGGCTCGAACCAGCGCGACCGGATGAAATGCGACAGCTTGGTCCGCACCTCCTCGCGCGTCGGCTCGTCGAGCGCATCGACCTTGTCCGTGCTCCGCCCCGCCGCCATCCACGCGAGCGGCATCGCCCATGCCTTCGAGAAGCGCGATTTCGGCGCCGCCTCGGTATCGATCAGCGCCTCGACGTCGGCCGATGTCATCCACAGGTCGGTCAGCGGATCGAGGCTTTGGCCTGTCGCGATCGCCTGCGCCAGGAAGATGCCGTTGATCCCGCCCGCACTCGCGCCGGCGATGATGTCGGCGAGCACCCGCACCCGGATCGCGGCGTGGTCCTCGATCTCCTGGAGCAGGGCGTGATACACGCCCTGGCTGCCGCCCTTCGGCGCCTCGCCGTCGTGGAACGCGCGGCTAGCGCAGACGAGGCGCCAGATCTCCTTGGTGATCCCGTGCATGTAGACCGCCAGGCTGATCCCGCCATAGCAGACGAGCGCCAGCCGCAGTTCCTTCTCGCGCATTCCACATCCTCGTCCGGGTATCGATTATAGAGCCAGGGCCTTGGGTTCCAGTATAGCCCATATCGGCAGGTGATCCGATGCCTTCCGCGCGGCGGGGCTCGCATGCACGCCGCATTCGACGACGTCGAGTTCGCGCGAGACCATGATCCGGTCGAGCCGCGCGACCGCCCGCCGCGAGTGGAAACTCGCGCCCGTCTCCGCAAACGCATAGTCGCGTCCGAAATCGCGCAGGCATCCGGCGCCCGCGCTCCATTCGTTGAGATCGCCCATCATCACCGTCGGATGCCGGTGAGCGCAGGTATCGACATGGTTCATGATCGCCGCCGCCTGCTTGCGCCGCCATAGACCCGACAGATCGAGATGCATGCCGAGAACGCGGATCGTACCGCCGGTGAGTTGCACGTCCGCCATCACCGCCCCGCGCGGTTCCAGCGCCGGCAGGTGCAAAGGTTCGCTCGCGATCACGCGCGCCGATTTGCGGACCAGGATGACGTTGCCGTGCCACCCCATGCTGAGCGCGCGCAGGCCAAAATCGACC
>JAJNQF010000241.1 GCA_021154945.1 Sphingomonas sp. | reverse complement strand
AGGCCGGGGCCCAATTGGGAGACGTTGCTGATCCACGTGGGCGCTCCGTTACTGCGACCTTTCCAGTTGGGCCCCGGCCTACGCCGGGGTGGACTAGTCGAGCGCCACCAACCCCGCCCCCTCTCCACTCACCGCAAACCACGTACGGCTTACGTCTCGTTAACCTAATCCCTGCATAGAGTGTCCCGTCGGGGGACGTTACGAGGTGGTTGCGATGAGTCGTCGGTTTGCTTTGCTGTCCGTTACCGCGCTGGGCCTGCTGGCCGGCTGCACGTCGAAGCCGCGGACCGTCGCGCAGGTTGCGCCGCCCGTCATAATGGTCCCGGTGCCCGCGCCGACGATGCCGAAGGGCGCTTCGCCGACCATCGTCATCCCGGTCGCGCTGGCCGACGGCACTTATCCCACGCCGAATCGCAACCTGACGACGTCCGCCAAGGTTTGGCATCTCCGCGCCGCGCTCAACGTCGCCGCGCTTGCCTGCCGTGGGCCGCAGGAATTGACGATCGTCGCAGGCTACAACGCGCTGCTCTCGGCGCAGAAGCCGGTGCTCGCCAAGGCCGAGGCGACCTATGCCAGCGAATACAAGGCTGGCGGCGGCGACTGGCAGGATCGCTACGACGATTCGATGACGCGCCTGTACAACTTCTTCTCGCAGTCCCCCGCGCGCGACGAGTTCTGCGCGGCGGCAGGCGTCGTCCTCGCGCAAAGCACGGGTCTTACCGCCGAGGCACTGCCAGCGTTCGCCGCGCAGAACCTGCCCTTGCTCGAGCGTCCGTTCACCGATTTCTACCGCGCGGTCGATGCATGGCGCGGTCGCACGGTGCGTCCGGTCCAGCCGCAGCTGGTCGCCTCGCGCCAATATGCGTCGAACATGCCGGTGCAGACGATCACCCAGGCCCGGCTCCAGCCGATCTCGCAGCCGGTGCCACCCGCGCAGCCCCGCCTGAAGCTCGACGCCAGCGTCTTCCAGTAAAATCCTTTGATCCTCCTCCGCCAGGGGGGAGGATAGTAGAGAGGCGTTACCGCGAACATCTTGCAGGCAATGGTTGGCTTCCCTGCGAAGACTGGGTTAACAGCCGCGGGAATGGCTGAGGTTTCAGATCGTCCGGCGGAAGGCCGCTTCGAAGGGCGCGAGCACCGGTTTCCGGTGCGCGTCTATTTCGAGGACACCGACCTGTCGGGTGCGGTCTATCACGCCAATTACCTGCGCTACATGGAGCGCGCACGCTCGGACATGCTGCGGGTGGGCGGGATCGACCAGCGCGCGGCGTTCGAGGTAGGCGAGGGCTCCTACGCGATCGCCAGCGTCGCCATCCGCTATGCCGCGCCCGCCAGGCTCGACGACGCACTGCTGGTCGTCTCGCGGATCGTGCAGGTCCGCGCAGCCGGGGTCGCCATTCATCAAAGGGTCATGCGCGACGGGCTTGTCTTGGCCGAGGCGGACATTGTGGCGGCATTGGTCGCTCCCAACGGTCGCCCACGCCGCCAGCCACGCGCATGGATCGATATCTACGAACGCCTAGTCTGGCAGGGGGAAGCATGAATCCGGTGTTGACTATGGATAGCGCGACGCTGTCGCCGATCTACTTGTTCCTGCAGGCCGACTGGGTCGTGAAGGGCGTGATGATCGGGCTGCTGCTCGCCAGCATCTGGACTTGGGCGCTGATCGTCGCGTTCTGGCGGCGGATCGGCAAGACGCGCAAGAACATGGTGCGGTTCGAGCGCGATTTCTGGAAGGCCGAGGATATCGACGTCTTCTATAAGGCGGAAGGCGAGAGCGCCTTGCCGTCCGCGCGCGTGTTCGCGGCGGGCGTGACCGAGTGGCGGCGCTCGACCGCGGGCGGCACGATCGACAAGAGTGGCACGCGCGAGCGACTGGCGACGACGATGGGCGCAGCGGTCGCGAGCGAGATCGACACGCTGTCAGACCGGCTCAACGTGCTGGCGACGGTCGGCTCGGTCGCGCCGTTCGTCGGGCTGTTCGGCACGGTGTGGGGCATCATGCGGAGCTTCACCAGCATCGCGGCGGCGCAGAACACGTCGCTGGCGGTGGTAGCACCGGGTATCGCCGAGGCGCTGTTCGCGACCGCGATCGGCCTGTTCGCGGCCATACCCGCGGTGATCGCGTACAACCGCTTCTCGCATGGCATCAACCGGATCGAGGCGAGCCTGAACCGGTTCGCCGACGGCTTCCACACGACCCTCTCGCGCCAACTGGACGGCTCGCGATGAGCGGCCTTCTCATTCCGCTTGCGGGAGGGGTTAGGGGAGGGGCTTCTATCTCTTCCTCGTACGGCTATCGCGGCACTGCCCTCCCCCGAGCCCTCCCGCGAGCGGGAGGGGAGTAAGGTGGCGATGAACCTTCCTTCCTCCCGTGGCCGCGGTCGGCGCGCGCCGATGGCGGATATCAACGTCACGCCGCTGGTCGATGTGATGCTGGTGCTGCTGATCATCTTCATGGTGACCGCGCCCTTGATGACCGCAGGCGTGCCGGTGAACCTCCCCGACGCGCGCGCGAAAGCGCTCGACCAGGAGCAGAAACCCGTCGAGATCTCGATGGACGAGACCGGCGCGCTGTTCATCGACCAGGATCAGGTCGCCGACGACGCGCTGCCGATCCGGCTCGCGTCGATCGCCGCCAGCCGCGCGGTCGGGGACGAGCCGCAGGTGCTGCTGCGCGCGGACCGGAAGCTCGATTACGGCCGCGTGATGCGCGTGATGGGCGAACTCAACCGCGCCGGGCTGAACCGCGTCGCGCTGGTGACCGTCGAGGGCAACCAGAACTGATGGCTGGCTGATGGATCGTTCGGAGAAGATCGGCCTGGGCGTTGCCGTCGTCGGGCATGCGGTGCTGTTCGGGCTGTTGTCGCTCGGCTTCCTCAGCGCGCCCGAACCCCCGAAGATCACCCAGCAGCCGATCGACGTGAGCTTGGTGCCCGACGTCGCGCTGGAGGCGACCGCGCCGCAATCGACCGAGGCGCCCGCACAATCGATCGCGCCGGACGAGGGTGCGCCCGAGGATGCCGCGCCGCCCGCCCCGCAAGAGGCTGAGCGGGAGCCTAAGCCCGATCCCACGCCGCCTGCGCCGCAGCCTAAGCCTGCGCCGCCGAAACCGGCACCCAAGCCGCAACCGGCGCCGGAACCCGTGGCCAAGCCGCAGCCCAAACCCAGGCCCGCGCCACCAAAGCCCGCCGCCAAGCCGGCTCCGGTCGCGAAGCCTGTCGTGAAGCCGCAGCCAAAGCCGACCAAGGCCAAGCCGACCAAGTCAGCACCGGCGAAATCTGCGCCGGCGAAGACTGCGACGACGTCGAAGGATACCGCCGCCAAGTCGTCGTCGAGTGCGGCCAAGCCCGCCAAGCCGTCCTCGACCAAGGGCAGCGGCTCGACCGCGGAGGCCAAGACCTCGCGGCCGCGCGGCTCGCGGCTCGGCGACAATTTCCTGAAGGGGCTGTCGGCCGATCCGTCGCCGAGCAAGTCGGAGGCGCCCAAGGCCGCCAAGCTCGGCGCGCAGGCGGCGGCGAACATCGGCTCGGCGATTTTGCGGCAGGTGCAGCCCTGCGCCAACCGCCAGGTCACGCCGGGGCCGGGCGCGGAGCGGATCCGCGTGACGATCAACCTGAAGCTCAACCGCGACGGCACGCTGAAGTCGCGGCCGACGATCACCGGTCACGCGGGCGTCGACGACGACAACCGGCGCTATGTCGACCGCGTCGACGATCTGGCGATCGCGACCTTCGTCGGGTGTTCGCCGCTACGCGGTTTGCCCGACGACCTGTATGACGTGCAGAACGGCTGGAGCAATTTCAGCCTGCGCTACAAACTTCCCGGCTGAGGATGTCCGTTATGACTCGATCGATCCTGGGGTTTTTCCCTTCACCGCTAGCCTTCACTCAAGCTGAGCGCCTCCCCGGCGGAGGCCGGGGCCCAGTTGGAAAGGTCGATGTAACGATGCGCGGACCTCAGTCAGCGGCGTCCCCCAATTGGGCCCCGGCCTTCGCCGGGGTGGT
>JAJNQF010000198.1 GCA_021154945.1 Sphingomonas sp. | reverse complement strand
AAGTCGTATCGGGCGTGAAGGCTACATCTATACGATCATGCTGGAGCGTACAGGCGCCAGTTTCGAGATCGAGCTCGGCATGACGGTCACGCCGCTCGGCGCTGTTGCCCGCCTCGAACACGCGCTTTCCAACTTCGAGGGCGAGCAGGAGGCATATCGGAATCGCCTGAATGACGCGCGCCGGCGCCTCGCCACCTACGGCGCCCGCGTGGGAGAGACCTTTGCCTTCGAAGCCGAACTCGATCTGAAGCATGACGAGCTTGCGGCGATCGAAGCCGAGCTCGCCGTCAGCGATCCCGATCCGAAAAAGCAGGTGGACAGCCTGGCGGCATGAGGAGGCAAAAAGAAAACCTCCTCGCAGAGCGCCAGGGTCAGCGCCGCTGACGCTCAACCGACCGCCTCGCGATCCCGGCCACGGCGCGCTCGCAAGGCGCGCTGACGCGCCCCGCTCACGCCTGCCGGGCAGGGCTGCTCGCCGGCAGTTGCGCCGCCCCGTCCGCTCCGCGGGCCGGAAGGGGTCTTCGGAAAGAAGACGAGAGGGACCGCCGGGAAAACGCGGTCCGCAACCCCTGAAATGGAGAACTTCCATGAGACTGATAACGATCGATCCGCGCGCACTTAAGCCCAATCCGGATCCGACGCGACGTACGGCTGCGGCGCGCAGGCCGACGCGCTCCTGCTCGCCACGATCAAAGCCGTCGGCATCGTGCAGCCCCCGATCATCTCGCCGCAGCAGGACGGCGGCAACGGCTATTACATTCAATACGGGCATCGCCGCGTTTCGCAGGGGATCGCCGCGGAACTGGAGGAGATCGAGGTGCTCGTCGCCGATCCCGAGACGGACAAGGACGCGCTGCGCGCCATCGTCGAGAACGTCGCGCGCGAGGGCATGAACCCGGTCGATCTGTGGCGTTCGATCGAGCGGTTGGTCGGGCTTGGCTGGACGGAGGAATCGATCGCCATCGCGCTCGCCCAGTCCGTGCGTCAGGTCCGCAAGCTGAGACTCCTCGCGAACGTCCTGCCGGCGATGCTCGACCAAATGGCTCGCGGCGATATGCCGAGCGAGCAGCGGTTGCGCGTCATCGCTGCCGCGGCCGACGAGGAACAGGGCGAGGTCTGGAAGAAGCATATGCCGAAGAAGGGCCAGCCGACCGTCTCCTGGAATGACGTCGCGCGGGCTTTGACGCGCACCCGGATGTACGCGCGCGATGCGAGCTTCGACGATGATCTCGCCAAGGCCTACGGCATCGTCTGGCAGGAGGATCTGTTCGCGCCGGCCAACGAAGACAGCCGCTACTCGACCGACGTCGAGGCCTTTCTCGGCGCCCAGCACGAATGGATGGCCAATCATCTGCCGAAGCGTGGCGCCATCATCGAGGTCAACGAGTGGGGCCAGCCGAAACTGCCGCCGAAGGCTGAGCGCGTGTATGGCAAGCCTGGCAAATCCGACCACGTCGGCATGTATCTCGACCGCAGTGGCAAGGTCGAGAGGGTCGCCTATCGGGTCCCGAAGCCGGACAAGAAGACCAAGGGCGCCCCGGCCGGAGGTGACGACGCGGCTGCGGTAACGAAGCCAAGGCCAGACGTGACGCGCAAGGGACACGGGATGATTGGCGACATTCGCACCGATGCGCTGCACGAAGCGCTCGGCCGTGCGCCGATTGAGGAGGACACTCTTCTTGCCCTGCTCGTTCTTGCCTTCGCCGGTCAGAACGTCAGCATTGCCTCGGGTGCATCGGACAATCCCTACGGCCATGCACGGGTCGAGCGGCACGTCGTCCGGCTCATCTCCCAGGAGGGCAAGCTCGACTTCGACCGGGAGACCCTCCACCAGGTCGCCCGTTCTGTCCTGAGCGATGTCCTCTCGTGCCGTCAGAACCGCTCGGACAGCGGCGTCGTCGCGCGCATCGCCGGCGAAGCGATCGGCGCGGACGCCTTCCTGCCGAACATGGGCACGGAGGAATTTCTGTCCTGCCTCCCGCGTCCCGCACTCGAGGGCGCCTGCGCGGGCACGTCCATCCTGCCTCGTCCGCGCGCGAAGGACACCAGGGCCGAGTTCGTGAAGCACTTCGCCGATGGCCAGTTCGTTCATCCGAGCGCGCTGTTCGCCCCGCCGCTTGAGACCGTCACAGCCTGGGTCGGTCGCTTCTCCGGCGACACCGATCCGGACGAAGAACTGGACGCGCCGTCGGAGGAGTCCGACGTGCAAGCCGAGGACACGGAGGCGGAGGACGACACGCCTGCTGGCTTCGCCGAAGCCGCCGAATAACGACGGTCCTGCCTTTTCGAACGATCTCCGCCGCCGGTCTCGAGCCGGCGGCGGTTCTGTTTCTCCATCACCGACAGGAGACATCATGTCCGCGCAATCAATCTATGACCAAGCGCCGATCGGCGCGCTATTCGGACGGCACGCCGCGGCCGCCGCAGCGATTCAAACACAAGCTTGCGGCTTGGGAGAACAACAACAATGGCGGACGCCTCGTCCGCAAAGCCGAGCCTCATACGAGCGGCAACCACACGACACCGGCGAGTTTCACGCTGCACCAGGGCGACTTTGGCAGCGCCGGCGTCGTGGTGCTCAAGGTGTTCAAGACCTTTTCCGCAAGCTCGCCGCTGACGTTCACCGTCGTCGAACGGCCGAAGCCCGGGATGGTGCGCGTTCTCGATCGGGCTGGTGGGCACGCTGAGCTTCTCCACCTGGCTGCCGATCGCGCGGCGGCGCAAGCCTGGCTCGCTTCGCATCGCTATTCCGATGCAGTGCTCGACCTGGTCATCGATGACGATATGGCGGCAGGCCCTGGCGAAGGGAGGGCAGCATGACCGCGCCTCGAACCTCCGATCAGGCCAACAATCCCACCCCCGCCTCGGCGGGGGTTTTGTTTACCCGAACCCATGACGGTCTTCTCGTCGCCAAGGTCCGCGACAACGCCTTCGCGATGATGCCGACCGGAAACGACCGGTATTATCTCGCCTCGGCCTGGCGGCTGTCGCGGCCGATGGAAGAATGGTCGCGCGCCGATTTCTACGGTCATGGCGGCGAGCTCGCGGACGAAGCCGCCTTCCGCGCCCGCGTCCATGAGAATGCCGAGCATCAGCGCCAGCGCGCCGCCCTCGGGGGCGCCGGGAAATCCGCTCCGGCGCGAATACACCCTGGGGCGCCTCGCAATGCGCGACCGTCTATGCAGACGGCGTCGTCTCCCACTCGACCACCGGACACGGCGGCTTTCATCTCGATGCCGCACATAATGCAAAGGTCCACCCTGCCCTTCGCGCGCATGGCGGCTGGTACGAAGAGGACTGCGCTTGGGCGGCTGTCGCGCAAGCACTTCCGGAATTGTTCACGGAGTACGAACGGCGTTGCGCCGATCAAACCATCCGCGACTGGTATCCCGACGCGTGGGAGGCGATTCATGGCCGCGAGCTTCTGCCGGGAGAATCTCACGAGAAGGATCGCCAGGCGTTCGAGCGCGATCACGCCTCCGACTGGATCGTAATCTCGGCGATCTGCTCTGATCACCATCGTGGCATGACTGAATGCGTCGCCACGCTCGGTGGTGATCGCCGCGCGGCCGAGCAGCGGCGCTATCTCGTGCCGTCCGACGAATATCACGTTGGCCGATTCGGCTTCGTGATCAATGAGGCGCGCCACCGGCTCTACGGCGGTCCTTCCAACTTTGTCGGATGGAGGTGACCCATGCCCTGGCGCCTCATTGCCAAAGCGTTCGGCTGGCGG
>JAJNQF010000190.1 GCA_021154945.1 Sphingomonas sp. | reverse complement strand
CCCACCCCCGCCCCCTCCCTTCCAGGGAGGGAAGAAAATCGATCCGCCTAGTTTGAGCTCAGCGGCGTCTTAAACGGTAAAGCTCTCACCACACCCGCACGCACCCTTGGCGTTGGGGTTCTCGAATACAAAGCCGGCGGTGAAGTCGTCCTCGACCCAGTCCATCGTCGACCCGATCAGATACAGGATCGACCCGCCATCGACGAACAGCGTCCCCCCCGGCGTATCAATTCGCTCGTCGAACGGTTTTGCCTCGGTGACGTAATCCACCGAATAGGCCAGCCCCGAACACCCCCGCTTGGGCGTCGACAGCTTCACCCCGATCGCGTCCGCCGGCGCGCGCGCCATCAAATCCGCAATCCGCGCGTGCGCGGTCGCCGTGAGGTTCAGCGCCGCCGGCCGTGCTCGCAATGTCGTCGCCATCACCAATTCCTTCTGCTCCCCTCCCGCCTGCGGGAGGGGTCGGGGGAGGCCTTGACCAGCAATGTCACGCTCTCCCCTCCCCTAACCCCTCCCGCAAGCGAGAGGGGAATGACTACAGCATGCCCAGCTCGAGCTTCGCCTCGTCCGACATCTTCTGCGGATCCCAAGGCGGATCCCAGACCAGGTTCACTTCCGCAAACCCGACCCCAGGCACCGACCCGACCCGCATCTCGACCTCGGCCGGCATCGACTCCGCGACCGGACAGTTCGGCGTGGTCAACGTCATCGCCACCACCGCATGGCCGTCCTCGGTCACCTCGACGCCGTAGATCAGCCCCAGGTCGTAAATGTTCACCGGGATCTCGGGATCGTAGATCTCCTTCAGCGCATCGATGATCGCATCGTACACCGCGCCACCGGGTTCGCCGGGCGCATCCACCTGCGGCTTCTGCGCCAGGAAACCCGCAAGATAATCCCGCTTCCGCTCCGCGTCGGAGTCCGTCTCCATGACGACCCGCGCCTTGGGCGGCGATGCGACGGCATCCACTTCCTCGATCTCGAACCGATCGCTCATCCAAAAATCCTCGTTACTCGCTCGATACCGCGCACCAGCGCCTCGACGTCCGCCGGCCCGTTATACACGCCTAAACTCGCGCGGGCCGTCGCCTCGACGCCCAGCGCCTCCATCAGCGGCTGGGCACAGTGATGCCCGGCGCGGATCGCGACGCGCTCCTCGTCCAATATGGTGCCGATGTCGTGCGGATGAACCCCCTCGATCGTGAAGCTCACGATCCCCGCCGAGTCCGCGGGGCCGTAGAGGCGCACCGAATTGATCCCCGACAGCGCGTCGCGCGTCGCCGTCACCAGCGCGGTCTCGTGCGCGTGGATCGCATCGAGGCCGATGCTCTCGACATAGTCGATCGCCGCATGCAGCCCGAGCGCGCCGACGATATGCGGCGTCCCGGCCTCGAACCGGCCCGGCGGCGGCGCGTAGGTGGTCTTGGCGAACGACACCTTGTCGATCATCGACCCGCCCCCCTGATACGGCGGCATCGCGTCGAGCAGTTCCGGCTTGGCCCAGAGCACACCGATCCCGGTCGGGCCGTACAGCTTGTGACCGGAGAACACGTAGAAATCGCACCCGATCGCCTTCACGTCGACCGCGATCCGCGGCACCGACTGGCAGCCGTCGAGCAGGATCTTCGCGCCGACCGAATGCGCGATCTCGGTCGCGCGCTTGGCATCGAGCACCGATCCCAGCACGTTCGAGACATGCCCGAGCGCGACCAGCTTGTGCGCCGGCGTGATCATGCGCTCCATCGCGTCGAGATCGATGCGGTGGTCGGGGGTGAGCGGGATGACGTCGATCGCCGCGCCGACGCGTTCGGCGATCATCTGCCACGGCACGATGTTCGAATGATGCTCGAGCATCGAGAGCAGGATGCGGTCGCCCGCCTTCAACTGCTCGCCGGCCCAGCATTGCGCGACGAGGTTGATGCCTTCGGTGGCGCCACGGACGAACACGACCTCGTCCGGCGAGCCCGCGCGGATGAACCGCGCGACCGCTTTCCGCGCGGCCTCATAGGCGACCGTCATGTCGGCCGAGCGCTGGTACACGCCGCGGTGCACGGTGGCGTAGGTCTCGCCATACGCGCGCGTAATCGCATCGACCACGACCTGCGGCTTCTGTGCGGTCGCTGCGGTGTCGAGATACGCCCAACCCTCCGGGATCGCCGGAAAATCGGACCGACGATCGAGGGGGCGCGTTTCGGTCATCACGGTCATCTTCCCCCCTCCCTGAAAGGGAGGGGTCGGGGGTGGGTCGGCCGCGGAGACTCGGTCACGCCAGCCAACGAGCCGACCCACCCCCAGCCCCTCCCTTCCAGGGAGGGGAGCGCGTTACGCCCGCTCACAACGCGCGCTCCAGCCACGCATCCGCATCCGCCACGAAAGCCTCCCGCACAGTCTCGTCCGCGATCTGCACGAACGCATCGCCGACGAACGCGCGCGTGAGCAGCGCCTGCGCCTTGGCATGCGGGATCCCGCGGCTCTGCATGTAGAACAGCGCGCGCTGGTCGAGCTCACCCACAGTGGCGCCGTGCGCGCATTTCACGTCGTCCGCGAAGATCTCCAGCTCGGGCTTCAGGTTGACCGTCGCGGTCCGCTGCAACAGCAACCCGCGCAGCGACTGCACGCCGTCGGTCTTCTGCGCATCGCGCGCCACCTCGACCCGCGCGGCAAGGCTCGCCGTCGACTTGTCCGCCGCGACTGCACGCCAGATCTGCTTGCTCTGCCCGTTCAGCGCGGCATGCCGCACCGACACCGCGCACTCCTGCCGCTGGTCGTTCCGCGTGAGCAACGCGCCGCCATATTCGGCAAACGCATCGTCGCCCGAGACGATGATCGACCCGTCGATCCGCGTACCCGCATCGCCGGCGCCCAGCACCGTCGCGATCAGGCTCGCGCCCGCATGGATGTCCACCTCGTCGCGCAACGACACGAAGCCATCGGTCTGCAACAACCGCACCGCGCGCGTCAGCTTCGCCCCCTTGCCGAGCGTCATCCGCGTCGACCGGTTCGACCAGCCGGCCCCGACATAGGTCTCGACCACCGACGCGCTCGCGCCCTCGGCAAGCAGGATTTCCGCCGGAAGCTGGTTCTCGCCACCGGTCGCGATGTGGACGATCTGGAGAAGCTCTGCCGCAGCGTTCGCCTCGACCCGGATCGACCAGCCGGTCCCGGTCGTGCGACG
This sequence comes from Sphingomonas sp., assembly GCA_021154945.1. Taxonomy (GTDB): domain Bacteria; phylum Pseudomonadota; class Alphaproteobacteria; order Sphingomonadales; family Sphingomonadaceae; genus Sphingomonas. The sequence continues at coordinate 1,845 of JAJNQF010000190.1, read as the reverse complement.
CCCAAGCACATGCGCGCCGCCATCGATCTGCGTGATCGCGACGTGCCGCAGATCGCTCCGCGCCTCGTCGAGCGCACCATCGACGAACACCGCCCGCGCACCCGGCAGATCGAGAAACCACTCGCCAGCATCCGGAGCAACGCCGCGCGGCAGTTCAGCCGCCGCCACAATCGCCGCCGGATCACCCCAGCGCCACGATTCCTCGCGCGTCGAGGGAAGTTCCATAACCGCGCTCATCGTGCACCCACTGCGCAGAAGAGGGGTTCACGCGGAGACGCGGAGACGCGGAGAAGAAGATTGGACTTGCCCGCAAGGGCTTCCAAATCATGAGCAATGAAGACACGCGGGAGCGTTGCCGAAGCGACGACACCTCCGCGTCTCCGCGTCTCCGCGTGAACCCAATTCTGCCTGCCTGCAGTGCTCAGCAAAGTCATGCGGCGATCCCCACATAGCCTTCGCTCTCGAGCTGCTGCGCGAGTTCCTTGCCGCCCGAGCGGACGATGCGGCCATCGGCGAGGACGTGGACGAAGTCCGGCTCCACGTAATCCAGCAACCGCTGATAATGCGTGATCAGCAGCACAGCCTTGTCGGGCGCGCGCATGATGCGGTTGATGCCGTCGCCGACGACGCGCAGCGCATCGATGTCGAGCCCCGAATCGGTCTCGTCGAGGATCGCGAACTTCGGGTTGACGATGCCCATCTGGACCATCTCGTTGCGCTTCTTCTCGCCACCCGAAAAGCCGACGTTCACCGGCCGCTTGAGCATGTCGTAATCCATGCCGAGCAGATCCGCCTGCCCGCGCGCGAGCTTCAGGAACTCGCCGCCCGACAACGGCTTCTCGTTGCGCGTCGCACGCTGGGCGTTGAGCGCCTCGCGGAGGAACTGGACGTTCGACACGCCGGGGATCTCGACCGGATACTGGAAGCCGAGGAACACGCCCGCCGCGGCACGCTCATGCGCCTCCAGCTCGAGCAGGTCGACGCCGTCGAACGTCACCGACCCCGCCGTGACCTCATAGCCGGGCCGCCCGCCGAGCACATAGCCCAGCGTCGACTTGCCCGCCCCGTTCGGCCCCATGATCGCGTGCACCTCGCCCGCGTTCACGGTGAGCGACAGGCCCTTGAGGATTTCCTTGCCGTCGATCTCGGCATGAAGGTTTTCAATTTTCAGCATCGAATTCTGCCCAATTCCAAATCTCTAAATTTCCGCGGCGCGTCCTGCGCCAGCGCTGTCCCGTCATGCCCGCGCCGGCGGGATGACGGGCGGGGATCACCCCACAGACCCTTCCAGCGAAATCCCCAACAGCTTCTGCGCTTCCACCGCGAACTCCATCGGCAGTTGCTGCAGCACTTCCCGCGCAAAGCCATTCACGATCAGCGCCACCGCCGCCTCCTGGTCCAGCCCGCGCGACATCGCGTAGAACAGCTGATCCTCGGAAATCTTCGACGTGGTCGCCTCATGCTCGATCTGCGCGGACGGGTTGCGGACCTCGATATACGGCACGGTATGCGCGCCGCACTGGTCGCCCAGCAGCAGGCTGTCGCACTGGGTGAAGTTGCGGACACCCTCAGCAGTCGGCGCGACCCGCACCAAGCCGCGATACGTGTTGTCCGAACGCCCGGCAGAAATCCCCTTCGACACGATCGTCGATCGCGTGTTCTTGCCGAGGTGGATCATCTTCGTGCCGGTATCGGCCTGCTGGCGATTGTTCGTTACCGCGACCGAATAGAACTCGCCGACCGAGCCATCGCCGAGTAGCACGCACGACGGATATTTCCACGTGATCGCGCTGCCGGTCTCGACCTGGGTCCAGCTGACCTTCGAGTTCTTCCCCTGGCACAACG
>JAJNQF010000188.1 GCA_021154945.1 Sphingomonas sp. | reverse complement strand
GGACGTCCTGGCCGAAACTCCTCCCACTCCGAGCCTCCCCGATCTCCAGCATTGGACCTGGGTGATGGGCCGTGCGCAGCAGATGATGATGGAGCAGGGGCTCGCCGCGATGCAGCCGCCGGCCGAGACGATTCCGGTCATTCCCGGCTTCACCGACCCCGCGACGCTGGAACGCGCGCGCGATTTCTGGACCGAGAGCCTGACGCTGTGGCAGCGGTTTCTCGATCCGGCCAAGGCGCCCGAGCCCGCCCCCGTAACTGACAAGCGCTTCAAGGCGCCGCAGTGGCGCGAACCCGTGTTCGACCTGATCCGGCAGAGCTATCAGCTGATCGGCGATCACATGCTGCGCGGCGTCGAGGCGGTCGACGGGCTCGACCTTCGCCAAAAGGAGCAGTTGCGGTTCGCAACCAAGGGGTTCGTCGATGCGATGAGCCCGACCAATTTCGCGCTGACCAACCCGCAGGTGATCGAGAAGACGATCGAAACGCGCGGCGAGAATCTGCTCAAGGGTCTGCAGAACATGATGGCGGATCTTGCCCGCGGTCAGGTGACACATACCCCCGACGGTGCGTTCGAACTGGGCCGCAACCTGGCGATGACACCGGGCAAGGTGATCAAGCGCACGCCGCTCTACGAGCTGATCCAATACAGCCCGACCACCGACAAGGTGCTGGCGACGCCGCTCGTGATTTTCCCGCCGTGGATCAACCGGTTCTACATTCTCGACCTGACGCCGGAGAAGAGCTTCATCCGCTGGGCGGTCGAGCAGGGCATCACGGTGTTCATGGTGTCCTGGAAATCCGCCGACGCGAGCATGAAGGATGTCGTCTGGGACGATTATGTCGGCGCGCAGGTCGATGCGATCGACACCGTCCGCGACGCGCTCGACGTGCCGGCGGTGCATACGATCGGCTATTGCGTGGCGGGAACGACGCTGGCCGCGACACTCGCGCTGCTGACCGCACGCGGGCAGGCGGAAAAGGTGGCGAGCGCGACGTTTTTCACAGCCCAGGTCGATTTCGCACAGGCGGGCGAGTTGCAGCATTTCATCGACGACGAGCAGCTTAAGATGGTCGCATCGCTGTCGCCCGAGGGGGTCCTCGACGGGCGCTATATGGCGACGACGTTCAACCTGTTGCGCGGGCGCGACCTGATCTGGAACTACGTCACGCAGAACTACCTGCTGGGGCAGGATTACGTGCCGTTCGACCTGCTCCACTGGAACGGCGACACGACCAACCTGCCGGCGAAATGGCATTTGAGCTATCTGACCGACCTATACCGCGACAATCTGCTGGTAAAGCCGGGCGCGCTCAGTGTGGACGGGACGCCGCTCGATCTCACCAAGGTCAAGACGCCGAGCTATGTCCAGGCGGGGCGCGAGGATCATATCGCGCCGGCGGAAAGCGTCTGGAAGCTGACGCAGCTGTTCGCCGGACCGTTGAAGTTCGTGCTGGCCGGATCGGGGCACATCGCCGGGGTCGTGAATCCTCCAGCCGCGGGGAAGTATCAGTTTTGGACCAATTCCTCCGCGCATACGACGCTGGACGACTTCGTCGCGGGGGCGACGGAGACCAAGGGAAGCTGGTGGCCCGACTGGATCGAGTGGTTGCGCGCCGTGGATCCTAAAACCGTTTCCGCGGAAGGGGTTAGGCAGCCCGGCGCGGGGGCGCTTGCGGCACTTGGCGATGCCCCTGGCGATTATGTCAAAACCCGATAGCGCTACCTTCCGTTAACGTCATGGTGCACTGCACAATTTAATTGTGCAGTGCCACGAATCGTGTACAAAGACCGCGACATAACTCCGAAGAGAGGTGCGTGGATGGTGGATATCGTGAAACGGACGGCCAAGGCCGGTTCGAAGCTTGCCGCCGCCGCGAAACCGGTGGCTGCCGTAAAGGCCGCGACCGCCAAAGCCTCCGCCCGGACTGTCGCCAAGCCGGCGAAACCGGCACCTGAGCCGATCGCCAAGACGTCGGCACCTCAACCTCTCGCGGCTGCTTTTGTATCGCCGCACCCGGACATTCCCGCCCCGATTCCGGCCACCGCGCCGACGGGGACCCCAGCTAGCGAAACAAAGGACGCCACGATGGACACTATCCAGAGCATCACCGAGAAGACCAAGGCCCTGTTCACGGGTGCGAACACCGCCGAGTATACCGAGCAGGCTAAGGGCGCGATGGAGAAGTCGGCGAAGATGGCGGAAGATTTCGTCGCATTCGGCAAGGGCAACATCGAGGCGCTGGTCGAATCGTCGAAGATCGCCGCGAAGAACGTCGAAGCGCTCGGCCACGAAGCTGCCGAATACGCCAAGACCTCGTTCGAGAGCGCGACCGAAGCCGCCAAGACGCTCGCCGCCGCCAAGTCGCCGACCGAGTTCATGAAGCTCCAGGGCGATTACGCGCGCACGGCGTTCGACACGATGATCGCCGAGGGTTCGCGCTCGACTGAGCGGATGCTGAAGATGTTCGGCGAGTTCGCGCAGCCGATCTCGAACCGCGTTGCGGTCGCGACCGACAAGATGAAGGTCTCGTCGTAAGTCGATTGCGCGCCGCCTTCGGGTAGTGCGATACGAAAGGGGCGGCCGTCATGCGACGGTCGCCCCTTTTCGTTTGTGGATTTTGTGCGACGTGTCCGGGCGCCCCCTTGCCCTTGCCCCCCGGCATGCCATATTTTGGCAGCATGGTGTTGACCCCCGAATTGAAGCTGGCCGCGATGATGGCCGAGCGCCGCGACGATGGTGGCGAGGATGGCAATGACGGCACTGGCGCCGGCGTTGCGACCAAGACGCGCGCGAAGACCAAACAGCCGACGCCGTACCGTGTGCTGATGCTCAACGACGATTACACGCCAATGGAATTCGTCGTGCTGTGCCTCCAGCGCTTCTTCCGGATGGACATGGAGGCGGCGACTCGCGTGATGCTCCATGTGCATCAGAAGGGCGTCGGGGTCTGCGGTACGTTCAGCTACGAGGTGGCCGAGACCAAGGTGTCGCAGGTCATGGATTTCGCCCGCCAGAACCAGCATCCGCTGCAGTGCACGCTCGAGAAGGCGTGAGCCTGACGCTCTGAGATGATCCGTCACTTCTTCTGATCCTCCCCCGCCAGGGGGAGGTGGCTGGCCCTTGCCAGACGGTGGGGGCGGATACGGAGCGAGGGTTGGCGCATACCTCCCCCTCCGTCACCTTCGGTGCCACCTCCCCCTGGCGGGGGAGGATCGAGAGTCTACCGGGCGGGTGGCAACCAGCGCAGGTCGAGACCGTCGAACCGGTCGATGTAATTCGCCGCCTGCGCCAATTGCACCTCGTTGAGC
>JAJNQF010000185.1 GCA_021154945.1 Sphingomonas sp. | reverse complement strand
CGCCCGCCAAGCAGCCAACCCACCCCCAACCCCTCCCTTCCAGGGAGGGGGGAAGATCAGCGGGTCTCGCGCGCCAGCGCCGTGAAATCCGCCACCGACAGCGTTTCCGCCCGCCGCGTAGCCTCGACCCCGATCCGCTCGAGCGCATCCAGCGCGCCCGGCACGCCCTTCAAACTCTGCCGCAACATCTTCCGCCGCTGCCCGAACGCCGCGCCCGTCAGTCGCTCCAGCACCGCGAAGTTCACCCCCTCGGGCGCCTCCACCGGCACCAGATGCACCACTGCCGACATGACCTTAGGCGGCGGCGTGAACGCCGACCGGTGCACCGGCATCGCGATCCGCGCGGTCGAGCGCCACTGCGCCAGCACCGCAAGCCGCCCATAATGATCGTCGTTGGTCTTCGCCACGATCCGCTCGGCGACTTCCTTCTGGAACATCAGCGTGCACGACCGCCACCACGGCAACCATGACGCCGACAGCCAGCCGACGAGCAACGCCGTGCCGATATTGTACGGCAGGTTCGACACGATATGCGGCTTGCCCTCGAACAGCGTCGGCGCGTCGATCTCCATCGCATCGCCCTCGATCACGCGCAGCATCCCCGGATATGCCTCGCCGAGTTCGGCCAGCGCCGGGATACACCGCCGGTCACGCTCGATCGCCGTCACCCGCGCGCCCGCCGCAAGCAACGCGCGCGTCAGGCCACCCGGCCCAGGCCCCACTTCGAGCACCTCGGCATCGCGCAGATCGCCCGGAACCGCGGCGATCCGCTTGAGCAACTGCATATCGAACAGGAAATTCTGCCCCAGCGCCTTGCTCGCGTTCAATCCGTACCGCGCGATCACCTCGCGCAGCGGGGGCAGCGCCGTTACCGCATCGCTCACGACTTGCAGGCTGCGGTCTGCGCGCGCCGGTCAGCCGCTTCGCCCGCCATCGCGATCGCCGCGATCATCGCACCCGGCTCGGCGAGGTCCTTACCCGCGATCGCAAACGCGGTGCCGTGATCGGGCGAGGTCCGCACGATCGGCAACCCCAGCGTCATGTTGACGCCCTCGTCGAAATGGATCGTCTTGAGCGGCACCAGCGCCTGGTCGTGATAGCAGCACATCACGACGTCATACGTGGCACGCGCCCGCGGGTGGAACATCGTGTCCGCGGCGAATGGCCCGGTCGCATCGATACCTTCCTCGCGGAGGATCGCGATCGCCGGCGCGATGATCTCGATCTCCTCGCGCCCGAGCGCACCCTGTTCGCCGGCATGCGGATTGAAGCCCGCAAAGGCGAGCCGCGGGTTCTCGATCCCGAAATTCCGCAGCAACCCGCGTGCAGTCGCGCGGCCCTTGGCGACGATCAGGTCGATCGTCAGCAGCGCCGACACGTCCTTCAACGGCACGTGGGTCGTGATCGGCACTACCTTCAGCGATGGCCCGGCCAGCATCATCACCGCATTGTCACCAGCCACGCCATAGCGTTCCGTGACGAACTCGGTCTGCCCCGGATGACTGAAGCCGATCGCATACAGCTGCGACTTCGACACCGGCCCCGTCACCAGCGCGCGCGCCGCCCCGGTACGGACAAGCCCCACGGCCAGCTCCAGCGAATGCAGCGCACATCGCGCGCCATCGGCGTCCGGGTGCCCGAGAACGATCGTCCCGGCGTCGCCCACCGTCAGTACCGGCAGCGCGTCCGCGAACACCGCCCCGGCTTCGTTCATATCCGCGACCCGCGCGATCTGCCCGGTCCAGACCCGCTCGATCGCGCGGGCGTCGCCGACCGCGACGAACGGCGGCAAGCGGTGCGTCTCACGCGCGTCCCAGGCCTTGGCGATGATCTCCGGACCGATCCCCGCAGGATCGCCCATCGATACCGCGAGCGGGTGTACGCGCGTCACGCGCCGATCATCCCATCGCGGTCACCGGTCGCGGTCACCGATAATCGACCACGGCATCGCGCCGCAGATCGCGCAGCTTCTGCTGGGCGCGCAGGTTGACGCGCTGCTGTTCGAGCTGGCCCTGGATCTGCTCCGAATTCGGCACCGATCCGGCCTGCGCATCGTCGCGTCCGCACAGCACCAGCGCGCGCACGCCCTGTTCCGCGGAGCCGAACGGCGGCGTCGACTGACCGACCTGAAGCTTCAGCATGATCTCCTGAAGCTGTGGCGGCAGGTCGCGGATGCGAACCGTGTCGTTGTCGACCACGTCCGCACCGATTCCGGCGGCGACCTTCTCCACGGTGCCGCACCCGCGCAGATCCTGCGTCGCCTTGGCGAATGCCTGGGCACGCGCCGCGGCCTGCGCCTGGTTGGTGTTCGGCGGGAACTTGAGCGTCAGCTGCTTGAGGCTGAGCTTCGCATCGCGGGGATCGGCCGTCAGCACCTGACGCTTGTCGGTCAGGTACAGGATCGAATAGCCGCCCGAGACCTCGATCGGCCCCGCGACTTGGCCAACCTGCATCGTCGTCGCGGCTTCGGCCAGTGGCGCCGGCAGCGTCGCCGCACGGATCCAGCCGAGATCACCGCCGACCGCCCGGGTCGACGCTTCGGAGAATTGGCGCGCATAATATTCGAACGGCTGCGCGCCCTTCTGGATTTCCTGAAGGATCTGCTTGGCGTTCGTATAGACCTGCTGGCTGTTCGCCGGCGTCGCCGCGAGATAGATTTCCTTGAGGTTGAACTCGTCGGTGCCCTTGGCCGCCTGGAGACGGTCGATGATCGACTTCACTTCCTCGTCGCCGACGTTGACGAACGGCTCGACGCGGCGGCGCAGATAGCGCTGCCAGGCGAGCTCGCCCTCGATCTGCCGCTTGAGCGACCGCTCGGACGACCCGGACTCGCGCAGGAATGCGCGCATCGCCTCCGGAGTCCTGTTGAACCGCTTGGACACCGCATTGTAGCTCTGCGTCAACTCGGCCGGCGTGATCGCGATGTCGGCGGTCTTCGCCTCCTGGATTTGCAGCGTCTCGTCGATCAGCTGGCGCAGCACCTGGAGCTTCAGCCGCTCGCGATCTTCGGGCGACAGCTTCGCCTCGTTCGCCATCGCCACCAGCGCCACGCGCTGGTCGACGTCGGTACCGGTGATGACCGTGTCGTTGACGATCGCGGTCGGCTTGCGGACGTTGGGGTCGAGCTTGCCGAAGATCTGCAGGTTGGTCGGGATATCGAGACCGGTGTTGTCCGGCACGCTCTGGTCCTGGACCGTCCGACCGGCACCTTCCTGGCTCGCGGCACCCTGCGGAGGAGCGCTCTGTGCGATCGCACTTGCCGCCAGCGCGGCCAGAACCACCGCCCCGATCACACGGCTGCTACGCGCCGCCAGTCGAACATCATGCTTCAAGTGTCGGTATCCCATCATCGCACGTCGTATTCACGCCATCATTGCCATGACGGCGCATGTTCGGCGCGGTTTGCCCCAAAGTAGCTGAACGCGGGCTTAGCGGCCGAGGTTGGTGAAGGCCAGCGTCAACAGGAAGCTGTTGCCCTTACGCGCGTCGCCGGTGTCGTTGTAGGTTCGCCGCCACGTCCCGCCGAGACGCAGGCAGTCGTCCTCATACTGGATGCCGATCCGGTGCCGGATCGGGGTGAAGCCGTCGCTGCGGGACAGCGGGTCCTCCGACGCGTTGGTGAGATCGACCACGCCCGAGCCGAACGCCGACCAGAATCGCGCGAACTGAACGCGGCCGGCGACGCGGACCTCCTCGCGGTCGCGCAGATCCTCGATCGACGCGTCGATGTTGCGGTTCAGCTTCAGATAGCCGACCAGCACATAGGTCGCCCGCGAACCGATCGTAGCGTCGAGCTCGTTGCGGCGGATCGCAAAGCCGTCCTTGTCGAGTCGATAGCGGTGGATGATCGAGACGAAGTCGCGGAACCGCAGTTCGCTGCGCCCGACGATGTCGGAGAACCGATCGCTGAGGCCGGTGCCGTCCGGCAGGATGGTGGGGCGCAGGTCCAGGCGATAGCTCTGGCCGACATTGGTGGTGAAGCTGATGCCGGGCAGGTCGAGCGCCCATTCGCCACCATAGGTGACGCGCGACGAATCCTCGAACC
>JAJNQF010000184.1 GCA_021154945.1 Sphingomonas sp. | reverse complement strand
TCCGTGTCCTCCCCCTCCGTCGCTTCGCGCCACCTCCCCCTGGCGGAGGAGGATCAGAGGGGGAGAACGATCCGCGCGATCAGGCCCGGCGCATTGTCGGCGAGTTCGAAATGACCGTCGTGCAGGCGCGCTACCGCTTCGATCAGCGCCATGCCGAGCCCCGCACCGGGCGTGGATCGCGCGCTATCGAGGCGGCCGAAGCGTTTCAAGGCCTGCGCGCGGTCGGCCGCCGCGATGCCCGGGCCGCGGTCCTCGACCTGGATCGCCACGCCGTCGGTACGGTGGACGATACGCAGCGTGACTTCGCCGCCCCCCGCGCCGTGGCGAAGCGCGTTGTCGATCAGGTTGGTGATCGCCTGGCTGATCAGTTCGCGGTGGAGTTTCATCGGCGGCGGACGGTCGTCGATCGCGATCGTGAAGACGAGGCCGGCATCCTCCGCGACCGGCGCGTAGAGTTCGCCGATCTCTTCGAGCAGGTTCGCGGGCGATACCTCGATGAAACGATCGCGCGAGACCGAACCCGAGCGGCTGATCTCGATCACCATCGTCAGCATCCGCATGACGAGATCGGTCTCGACCAGCAGCCCGCCCAAGGCAGCCTCGCGCGCATCGGGATCGGCGATCAGCACCGCCTGCTCGGTCTTGGTGCGCAGGCGGGCTAGCGGCGAGCGCAGGTCGTGTGCGAGGCTGTCGGTGACGATCCGCAGCTCGGCCATCACGCCTTCCAGTTTCCCGAGCATGACGTTGAGCCGTGCGGCAAGGCGATCGAACGCGTCTCCACCGCCAGCGATCATATCCACGCGCCGCGAGAGATCGCCCTCGCCTGCCGCCTCGATCGCCTTGGCGATGCCGTCGAGCCGACGACTGACGTAGCGCGTCAGGACCAGCCCGCCAATCACGCCGAGCGCCAACGACAGGAAGACGGCCACCGCCAGTGCCCGCTCGATCGCGCGTTCCTCGGCCGCGATCAGGTCGAGGTTGCGGCCGGTTAGCAGCCAGTAGTCGCCGAGCGGATGGAGCGCATAGCCGGTCTCCCGCGCGGACCAGAGTTCGTCGGAGCCGAGCCGCGCGATCCGGAACTGCGTCACGCGGAGGGGGACGGCGAGACGCGCGGGCGAGATGCCGACGACCGCGCGACCCTTTGGGTCGATCACGGCCAGCACCAGCGACACGTCACCCGGAACTACCGCGCTGTCGATCGCCTGCCGAACCGCGATCAGTCCGCCACTGCGCCACACCGCGCGCAGGGCCTCGGATTGTTCAGTCGTTTCGCGCCGGATCGCGTCGATCGCATCGGCGCTGGTGGTCTTCCAGACGAAGCCGACCAGCGCGAGGTTGGACACGAGCGCCAGAGCGATCGACAGCAAGGCGATCCGCGCCGTAACCGAAAGGCGGATCACCACCCCGGATCAGCCTTCGACGGCGAGCCGGTATCCTGCCCCGCGCACCGTATGCAGGATCGGCGTGGGGAAGCCGTCCTCGAGCTTGCGGCGGAGGCGACCGATATGGACGTCGACCACGTTCGAGCCCGGATCGAAATGATAGTTCCAGATCTTCTCGAGCATCATCGTGCGGGTGACGACCTGCCCAGCGTGGCGGGCAAGGAATTCGAGCAGGTTGAATTCGCGTGCGCCGAGCGGGATCGAGCGGCCGGCACGCGAGACGGCGCGGGCCAGCAGGTCGATTTCGAGATCGCCGACGGAGAGCTTGGTCTTTTGCGGTTCGGTGGCAGCACGGTCGGAGCGACGAAGCATGGCCTCGATCCGAGCGGAGAGCTCAGCGAACGAAAACGGCTTACACAAATAATCGTCGGCGCCGGCCTTCAGGCCATCGACCCTGTCGTCGACGGCGGCGAGCGCGGACAGGATCAGGACGGGCGTCGCGATGCCGGCCGCGCGAATCGCGCTGACCATCGAAAGGCCGTCCAGGCCGGGCAGCATCCGGTCCGCGATGATGAGATCGAAGATGCCTTCGCTGGCGAGAAACAGGCCGTCACGGCCATCGGCGCAGACCTCGATGGCATGGCCGGCCTCGGCCAAGCCCTTGGCAAGATAGGCGGATGTCGAGGCGTCGTCCTCGACGATCAGAATCTTGCGGCTCAACGCGCTATCACCTTCCCTGCCACCGAATTGGGTCACTATCTCCTGCCCTCATAAACGGAAAGGCCGGCGGAAAGAAATCTTCCCGCCGGCCCCCACGGTACCCCCGGGAGTGACGGGCACCGATCTCTGGAAACTCATGCAGCCGCCTGCGGACCACGGGTTGCTTCTAGGATCGGGTGGGGGTCAGGGCGATGACCGAGAGGTGACAATTTCGTCATGTTGATCGGTGTTTTTCGGTGCGCGCAATGACGAAAGCGAATGCGCTATTGGCGTGCGCTGATGGATCTCGCCAGCAAGGCCCACCATCAATGCGTCCACCCCCCTCCCCGTCATCCCGGCGAACGCCGGGACCCATGGTTGGGAAGTTGGTGGTGGTGGTACGCTATCGCCTGGTCCGCCGTATCCGTG
>JAJNQF010000158.1 GCA_021154945.1 Sphingomonas sp. | reverse complement strand
TCCGTCGCGCCCATGCCGCCCCGACCGGACTCAGGCGGTCTGCCCGCCATCCACGTTCAGGATGGCGCCGGTCACGTGACGGGCCGCCGGACCGGCCAGGAAGACCACGGCAGCGGCGACGTCCTCCGACGTACCGTAGCGGCCCAAGGGACTGAGGCTGCGCTGGAAGTCCGCGTATTCCCCTTGGGCCGGGTTCATGTCGGTATCGGTCGAACCGGGCTGCACCAGGTTGGCGGTGATGTCCCGGGGTCCGAGTTCCTGCGCCAGTCCGCGCGTGAACGACTGCAGCGCCGACTTCGTCATGAAGTACACGGTGCCCGTCGCGCCGACGATCCGGTCTGCTCCAGCGGACCCGATCGTGATGATGCGCCCGCCCGACGCCAGGTGTGGGATCGCTGCCTGAGCGGCAAGCACGGGAGCCCGCACGTTCACCGCGAGCAGGGCATCGATGTCCTCGAGCCTGAAGTCCTCGATCGTGCCGTAGAGCGCGATCCCGGCGTTGTTGACGAGGATGTCCAATCCCCCCAACGACGACACGGCCTCGTCGACCGACCGCTTCACGGCGGCGGGATCCGCGCTGTCGGCCTGGATGGCGAAGCCCCGGCGCCCCTCGGCCTCGATCGCCCGCACGACCTCCGCGGCCCGGTCTGCTGAACGCTCGTAGGTCACTGCGACGTCGGCCCCCTTCCTGGCCAGAGCGAGAGCTATGGCGGCGCCGATGCCTCGCGATCCACCCGTCACGAGTGCACGTCCACCAGTCAGTTCGGTCATGTTGATGTCTTTCTGTATCGTTCGACACAGATTAGCTAGGATCGTTGCCTTTCACCGTCAACGATTTATATGTCGATCGATGCAGAAATCTGAATCCCCTGATGGAGCCGGAGCGACGACTGCGCGGACGCGCGGCCGCCCCCGCGCGTTCGATCGTGATGCGGCACTCGCGCAGGCCACGCGGCTGTTCTGGAGCAGGGGCTACGAGGCGACATCCATGACGGATCTGACGAAGGCGATGGGGATCGGTTCCCCGAGCCTCTACGCCGCATTCGGCTCGAAGGAGGCCCTCTACGCCGAGGCGTTGCAGCACTACGTCGAGACCAACGAGCATTTCGTCTGGGCCGCCTTCAAGGCGGCGGATACCGCGAGAGGCGCCGTCGAGTCCCTGCTGATGGACTCGGCAGCGGCGCTGACCGGATGCATCGCGGACATGCCCCGGGGGTGCATGGTGACGCTCTCGTCGGTTGGCAGCGAAGGCCATCTCGACCTTGGTGAGATCGTCAAAGCCGCACGCGCCGTCACGCTGGATCGGCTGGAGGAGCGTATCGTGCAGGCCGTCAGGAGCGGCGAGATACCTCAGACCGTCGATGGGCTTGCGCTCGCCCGCTTCGTACAGGCGGTCCAGGCGGGCATGTCGATCCTGGCGCGCGACGGCGCGAGCCGCTCCGAACTGGAGGGCATGACCTCGGTGGCGATGGCCGGATGGGACGCTCGCACCCGGTAGGGCGGAGAAGGCTACGGATTCTTCTCTGCCGTCCGGTCGAGGGGAGAACCCGCTTCTGGACGGCCGGCAACCCCTCCACCTGCTTCCAGACCCATGCTGCTCTCCTCGGAATGTCCGCGTCGACTCCCGACTACCCGCACCGGAGCGCCGCCGATGGTCGAGCGAGCGAGTCTCGCCCTTCGAACCCGGATGGCGGTGTTCTGCCTATGGGCGGCGCTGCCTTTATCGACGAGGATGGGCATGGCGCGGATATCCACGCCGGATCTGTTCATCGGCTAGTCGATCTCCGCTCGTCTCCACCGACGGTGAACGTTTTTCAGAAGAGCTTGCGCAGACCGAGGCGGACCGAGCGACCCAGAGGATCGAGGTACGCGGCCTGGAAGCGGTTCGGTACCCGGCCGAGCCGGTCACGCACATCGATCCTATCGTTCAATAGGTTCTCAATGGTGAACTGCAGCATCATGGTCCTTGTCCAGGGCCGTTTGACGATCTGATCGACCTTCAGCGACGCGTAGGGCACGAGCCACGTCCGCCCCGAAAAGCGGAGGTCCGACGCTGCCATGTCGCTGCGGATACGGGTCGGACCCTGCAACCGGCCGTACAACCCAATGTTCGCAGCCCCGAGCGATCCGCTCAGGTTCAGTTCGGTCTCCCAGCGGGGCCGCCCTCCGGTGCCGGTCAGCGTATCGCCATCGAGAAGGTCCAGCGCCGGCAGATCGTTCCGCAACGATAGGCGATCGTCGAGCCGCCACGTCGTGGTCATCGACACGTAGATCTGCGGCCTGGGCTTGGACGTGGCGGGCGGCGGGCCATCCTTCGCAGCGGCACCCACGGGCGGCGTCTGCGGCGGAGGCGCAGGACCGATCGGAGTCGACAGGCTGATGGTGACCTGGATCTTCCTTTCGCGTTCGCGCGCGATGTTGACCGGCCTGAGATCGGCAGTGACGAGTTGCCCTGCCGGATTGCGCTGGAACGCATCCGTGAACGCCGTCTGGAACGCCGAGGTGGCGCTGCCCAACGTGGCCGTCTGGTTTCCGATTCGCGTTTCCAGGTAGTTGGCGGTAAGCCTGAGATCCTTCGCCTTGATCGGCGATACCGCCACGCCGAGCGTGACGATCCGTCGACGTTCCGGGGCCAAGGCGGGGTTGCCGCCGGCGATCGTCGTGACGAGTACGCTCGTTCCGGTGGTGAAGTCGAAGAAGGGCGTGTTCGGGGTGGTGACCGTCGGATTGGTCAACAGCGCGATCGCCGGCGGTGTCTGCGCTTCGTTGACCGATGCGATCAGCTGGATCGGTCGCACCGGCGACCATGTCAGGCCATAGTTGGAACTGACCAGCCGACCATAATCGGATACGTCCGACACACCGATCATGCCGTTGACCGATAGTTGCCCGAGGAACGCGAGCACGTCCTGGTTGGCGGAGGCGATCGGCAGATCCGCGTTGACGCTCGCCCCCTTCGTCGTACGCGTGAGATCCAGCGCAGACTGGCGCAGACCCGGTAGGCTCCCGGAGCTGCTCGATCGTGCATAGTCGCCCGACAGCGTGATCTGCGCGTCGCCGGCCGGCAGCCTTACCAGCGGACCGTTCGCGACCGCCTTCGTCAGCAACGTGCCGGTCACGGTCCGACTCCGATAGTCCAGACGCAGCGCGGCAGCTTCGGGGCTCAGCATCGCCAGCGGGTCGCCGCCCGCATCGATCGAGGCCTGCAGATCGTCGATCGGGACGCGTTGCTGCGACCGAGCCAGCCCCCGCACACGATCGTAGCTGGTCGTGACGTTCCATCCCCAGCGCCGGATACTGCCCTGCACCAGGCCCGAGCCATGCAGGGTAAGGCTGGTGTTCCTCTGCCGAAGCGCTGCGTCGGGCAGGTAGCGGTAGAGCAGCACTTCGTCCGAAAAGGGCAGCGCACCGCTCGTTCCCGGTACCCTCAGCAGGGCGGATGCAAGACCGTTCAAGCCGGTGTTCCGCTGCGCCTCCATCGACAGGTTCAGCGATCCGCTCATCGTCTTGCCGATCGGCGCCGCGATGGTGCCATCGACGGAGATCCTGTCGCTGCGCTGCTGCAGCGAGCGATAGCGCCCGATGTCGGTGACCGCAGGCGCACCTGCTCCCGCCACGTATCCCGCCAGCGTCCGCCGACTCGACGGGTCGTTCGGCACCGCTGCGATCGTGACTGGTGTCCCGACCAGCGCATCCAGCGCGGGATCGATACGCCCCCCGCCCACTCCCGTGATGTTCCCGCCGAGTGCATAGAGCGTATCCGGATCGGGCACGATCGCCCGTTCGCTCTGCAGGACCGGGTTGAGCCGCAGATGAGACACGGTCAGCGTCGCGCGGCGCGGCCCGTCTATACGGGCTGCCGTCAGCTCGACATAGTTCGTCCCGCCTCCGCCTTCGGTCGTGGTGCCGGCGGCCTGCTGGTACGTGACCGCGCGAAACCTCTTCCTGGTGATGAAGTTCATCACCCGAACGGTGGCGGGGAAACCGAAGCGTGCAGCCTCGGACTCCGGTAGGACCTCGATCTTCTCCATCGCCTCCTGCGGCAGGCTGTAGAGCTCGTTCATGCTCGACATCCGTCGGCCGTTGAGCAGATAGACCGGATCCCCGCCACTGGCCGATGTCGTCAGCGTCTTCAGGCGTTCGAGCAAGGTCTTCAGATCGGTCGCACCCAGCGCCTGGATCGCCGACTGATCCAGGGTCGCGGTCGGATCTACGGCACCAACCGCGCTACCGGCGGTCCTTTGTCCCGTGATCACGATGTCGTCCTTGCCGGACGATTGTGCCTCAGGGGATATCTCCTGTGCGGTTCCCACCCCGGGAAATGCCACGCACCCCATCAGACCGGCCAGCACCGTCAGATGAGGAGGCAACTCCGAACGATACCTCATGAGGTCCGGTTCACGATGGCGGGGGCGTCGATCATCATCACGGTCTCGCGAGTGGGTCGATCGGGAGTGGAGCGGGCCATCGTGTCCGGAATGCGGCGCTTTCGGGAGACACGAGAGGCATGAGCCCAGTCTGGTTCGTATCCGATGCATCTGCGGCCGGAATCCCGATCGGGCGATCTTCGCGAGGTTTCGTTCCTTGACGAAATCCTAATCGAGATGCGTTACCATTACGTCTTCAGAGGCCATCGTTCCGACGTCAGAACGAGGCCGTCTCCGTCATGACCGGACAAGGTCCGTCACCCAAGGCACCGTATGCGCCGCCGCTTCCTCGTCCCTACGCGTGCTGACCGCAAGACGAAGACGCCGATTTGCACGCTACGCTCAGGTTCGAGGCAACGCGAAAGCCATGGTGTAGTCACCGTAGCGCGTTCCCAGCGCGCCATGCCCTCCGGCGGAGATGACGACGTATTGGCGTCCGTCACGCCCGCGATAGGTCATGGGCGTCGCCTGCGCGCCCGCAGGCAGTCGTGCCTTCCATACCACCCTGCCGGTCCGGAGATCGAACGCGCGTAGATATTGATCGGTGGTCGCCCCGATGAAGGCGAGCCCGCCGGCGGTGATGATCGAACCGCCCAGATTGGGCACGCCGGTCTTGATCGGGACGCCGAGATGCGAACCGAACAGGCCGGTGTCGCGTGCGGTGCCCAGCACCTCGCGCCACAGCACCTTGCGCGTCTTCAGATCGACCGCGGTCAGGTGCCCCCAGGGCGGGGCGACGCACGGCGCGCCGAAGATCCCGACCCACGCCTGCACGACCGCCACGTAAGGCGTATTGTACTGCGTCTGGAGCTGCGCCTGCATCGCGTTCTCGCCGCCCTTCTTCTGTGCCATCAGCGGCCCGACGCGCGGGTCGTTGCGACGCATCAGCCACAGCTTGAACGGCATCTCCATCGTGTTGACCGTCATGATCCCGCGTACCGGATCGACCGCTGCTCCGCCCCAGTCGGTGACGCCGTCGAACGCGGGATGTCCGATGATCGGCTTCAACCCGATCGGCTGGTATATGCCCGAGCCCTGCGCGCGGCGAATGTCGATACGGCACATCAGCTGGTCGATCGGGGTCGCGCCCCACGTCGCCTTCTCGGTCGGTGCGGGCGGTGTGAACGACGGCATTCCGATCGAGAAGGGTTGTGTAGGCGACACCGTCACTCCCGGCGTCGCGCCTTCCGTGGGCACCGGCCGCTCGGCCACCGCCGCGATCGGAGCGCCGTTGAGGCGGTTGAGGAAATACACCTGTCCCATCTTGGTCGTCTGGATGAGCGCCGGAATTACCCGACCATCGGGTGCTCGATAGTCGAACAGCGACGGTCCGATCGGCAGATCCATGTCCCACATGTCGTGGTGGACGAGCTGGCGCACCCAGCGCAGCTTGCCGGTAGCGACGTCGAGTGCGACTATCGCGGTGCCGAAGCGGTTGTCGAACGGCCGGCGATACCCGATCCAGTAGTCCGGCGAAGCATTGCCCGTCCCGAGATAGACGATCCCGTTGGCGGCATCGGCGGTGATCGCCCCCCAGACGTTCGGAGTGCCGCGCGTGTAGTTCTGGCCCGGGGGCAGCGGCGCGATCGCATCCTGCGAGCGGCCCACGTCCCAGGCCCAGACCGGGCGGCCCGAAACCGGGTCGTAGGCACGTACGACGCCGCTCGGGATGTTGCGATTGACGTTGTCGACGATGCGCTCGCCGACGATCAGCCGACCGTTGACGACCACCGGCGGGGTGGTCGCGATCTGGTCGGAAGGCGTCGAGACGCCCATGTTCGCACGGAGATCGATCGACCCGTTATCAGCGAAGCTCGGGCACGGCCGACCCGTATCCGCGTCCAGCGCGACCAGCCGTGCATTGAAGGTCGGGGCGAAGATGCGGTGCGGGCACGGCGTGCCGGCCGGCGCTTCGTAATAGACGACGCCACGGCAAACGAGGTAGTTGTTGCCCTTGACCTCGGCGTTCTCGTGCCAGCTCCATTTGGTATGGCCCGTCGTGGCATCGATCGCCTGCACGAACGAATGCGGCGTGCAGGTGTAAAGGGTGTCGCCGATATGGATCGGCGTCGCCTCGGAATGATATTCGCGAAGATGCTGCTTCGACTCGGCAGGCATCGGCAGATCGCCGGTTCGCTGCGTCCAAGCCAATTCCAGCTTCCCGACATTGGCCGGCGTGATGTCGCCCAGCGCCGAATAGCGTCGACCGGACAATGTGCCGCCGTAATCGCGCCAGTCGCCGTCAGCCTCTCCGGTCGGCGATGGCGCTTCACTGGCGCCGGACGTTGCATCGCGCGCGGACGCATCCTCGCCATGAAGGAACAGGCCGCCCGCGAACACAAGTGCTGCACCCGCCGCGGCGATCGGCATCATGTGTGATCGGATCGAGCCATGACCGCGTCGAAGACCCGTCAGCAGCACTAGAACTAGCAGCACCGTCGGTGCGACCACCCTCGGCACGAGTTGAAGCCAATCGAAACCGACCTCCCACACCGCCCAGATCAGCGTCCCTACCCAGATCGCGAGGAACACACCGCGACCCGCGGGGTTGCCTCGGCCCATCAGCGCTCCGCTCGCGATCATGGCCAGGCCGGTGACGAAGTAATAGGGCGACCCGCCGTCGGCCATGAGCACGCCGCCCGCCACGACGAAGAATCCGCCGAGCATCGCGACGATCCACGCTAACGCGAATGTGAGGAGGCGGAACATGCCGAGGGCCCTTAATGATCTGCGAGGGGAAAACGTGTGATCCCTCTATCCACATTCCGCAAGAATGATTGCTCCGCCGCGATCCTTCGACAGAAGGCGATGGGTGGATCTCAAAACGGGGCGATAGGTGGATCGCTGGCAGTCCTCTCATCAACGAGCATTGGCATCCAGGGAGAGCGGAAGCTTGACCCGGCCCAAGACGAATGGAGCCGGCGTGCTATTTCGCAATGGTGCGACCATGGCCTTGGCCATCATCGAATTGAGGCGATCGCTTTGAAGATGTCTTGTGGTTTGGTCTACCGGCGATGGAAGGCATACGGACCATGGGTAGCAGCGGGGCGGAGCCTCCGGACAGGACAGCAAGCCCCCGGCTCGTTCGCGGGGATGTGTCGCCCTCACTTGCGCTTGCCGTTGACGACAATGCCGTCAGTCGTCTCGGACGGATCAGGTTCCTTGTCTCGTATTGAGTTAGCACTTCCGAAATCAGCGGTGCGCACCAACAGCCGATCAACGCTGACCGGCCCTAAATCAAGTGTTCGGCTAAATCGCATCGCGCGGGCCGGACATTCGACTGCGTGCAGGATTATAACTTGCTGCCGCGCGCAACTGAGCACTCCGTCAAGTTTCTCACTGATGGCTCTGGCGGAAGCGCTGACAGCGGTGGTGGCAAGCTCAGGCGCGAACGCGAACTGGATCGACTTACCCGCGATCATTTTGCACGTCGCGGCGAAATTGACGCCCGCCGGCATTCATGCGCCTGTCACTCGCTACGATTCAGGCACGGATATGATTTTCGTTGGAAGCCGATGTCCCGCCTATCGCGGGAAATCTAATTGGGCAGACGACCACATCTTGGTGTCAAAGGACGCCGTGGCAATTGGAAAACCCGAATTAGCTTTGATCCAGGCACACAGTTAGCTTGGGCCGTCAGACCGCTGGATGCCCCGTGAGGATCATAACTAGTTGTTCGTCATTGTTCGGCACCAACCGCCCTTCCCTCTTTGAGAGGAACATGTCGGGCTTATTCGTTCCGTTATTGTTCGGTAGCATTCGCTAACAGCCGTGCTATTATGTGGGAACGCATGAGGGTATTATGGGCAAGCTGACGGCACTCGCTGTGAAGAACGCAAAGGCAGGTCGGCTTGCCGACGGCGATGGTCTTTACCTGCTCGTCAAGCCATCGGGGGCACGGTCCTGGCTGTTGCGCGTGCAACAGGAAGGCAAGCGTCGTGACGTCGGGTTAGGATCGGTTGACCTAAGCCCAAAACGAGATCGCGACGAGGACCATGCATCTCCGATCCTCAGCCGCCGAATCCTATCGCTAACCGAAGCGCGGGAGAAAGCGACGCTCCTTCGAAAGGCCGCTAAGGCCGGGTTCGACCCGATCCTCGAGCGCGACCGTGATCGCAAGAAGGTCCCGACGTTCGAGGAGGCCGCTATTGCTTGCCATGCCGAATTTAAGAGCGGGTGGACGGCCAAGCATGCCGCATCATTCATCGCCTCTTTGAATGAGCACGCGTACGCCATTCTGGGCAAACATCGGGTCGACACGATCGAGGCTTCGCACGTCCGTGACACCTTGGCGCCAATTTGGCAGGACATCCCGGTCATGGCGCGGAAGATCCGCCAGCGTATCGGAACAGTGCTGCACTTCGCCCAAATCAAAGGTTGGCGCACGTCAGAACCGCCAGGCGCGTCGGTCACGAAGGGCCTCGCCCGCCAACCACGCGGAGGTCATTTTGAGGCGATGCCGTACGCTGACGTCCCGGCGCTGATGACAGCACTTCGGGCTGCGCCGGCGAGCACGGGTCGAACCGCATTGATGCTGACCATTCTAACCGCGGCGCGCTCTTGCGAAACACGGTTCACGCGCTGGGGACACTTCGACCTCGAAAAGCGCCTGTGGAGCAGACCAGCCGACATAATGAAGGAGGGTGACGCTCACGTGATCACATTGAACGAACCCGCCATAGCGTTGCTGCGAGCGATCAAGCCAGAGGACGCGAAGCCCGGCAGTCTGATATTTGCGGGTAAATCCGGGAAGGCTATCTCGGACATGACGATGACGAAGGTGTTGCGTGATTCTTCGTTGACCGTTGCCGTTCACGGCTTCCGTAGCTCTTTCAGGGATTGGGCCGCCGAGAAGATGCCGGAGGTGCCTGATCCTGTCGCTGAGGCCGCGCTATCTCACAAGATAGAGGACCGAGTGATCGCGGCGTACAAGCGAACCAAATTCATCGACATGCGCCGAGAGCTGCTTGAAGCCTGGGGCAGGTTCATCGCGCCTGCGTCCGCCTGATGCCGCCTCGCGACATGACAGCAGCGGAAATAGCCGCCTGGAACGGCCTGATAGCCGGGGACCTAGAGCCTTTAGCGGACGTGCTGGAAGACGGGAACGATACACTCCACCCCATTCTCCAGCGCTGGCTGGTGAAGCTTATCCGCGGCACAGTCCGGGATACCGACTTTCGTCTCCGTGCCGACAAGCATCCAGACCTCGCCAGGGTTTCCGATGGTCTTCAAGCCCAACGCGTCGCCGACATGCACTCGATGCAAACCGCCCTAAAGGTCCTGCGACACGGTGGACTTCGCCGCCAGTGGGAAGCGGCAGTACAGGCAACAATGGATGAAACCGGGCAGTCGCGCCGGACGGTCGCCGCTCATTGGCAGAAACATAAGCAGTTTATTCGATTCTCGCTGGCCAGAGGTATCATCAAAGACGCCGACTAGTTTCGGTGCAGCAGTTCGGACAAACGGCTGCACCCGATACGGTTTCCAAATCCCCTGAAACTACCATAGCTGAATTGCCGGACGCCAACGAACGGAGCCGGTATTCGATGGACATCATTAGTTATCCGCCCCTGGCCTATAGCATCTCCGATGCTTGCCGGGTCACTTCAATTGGGCGCACACGCCTCTACGAACTAATCGCCGAAGGAAGGCTTGCAACGGTTCAAGTCGGGCGTAGGCGCTTGGTCAAGGCCGACAGCATCCGTGATCTTGTCGAGGCCGCGTGAGAGCTCGTGGCAACAGCAACGGGACTGGCGCCGAAGCCAGATAAGCGAAGGGGCGCCCCTACCACAGCGCGCCCCCTCACCGAATTCATCAACTGCAACGACACGACAGATAGCGCGAC
Source organism: Sphingomonas sp. (assembly GCA_021154945.1). Classification (GTDB taxonomy): domain Bacteria; phylum Pseudomonadota; class Alphaproteobacteria; order Sphingomonadales; family Sphingomonadaceae; genus Sphingomonas. The sequence goes on along the minus strand of JAJNQF010000158.1, from coordinate 40,031 downwards.
CATCCTTCGTCTGCAACGGCTTCGTCCGTTTGGACTCGTCGGTCAGCGTGCCAACCTCATCGCTGTCATGGCGTGGGAGGTGGCCCGTGGGTAGCCGACACACCGACACCAGCGCCGCCGCCTTTGCAGGCATACAAGACGCCGCCGCCCATCTACGCGCGGTTGTCCATAAGATCCTCTATGCTCACCCGGCAGGCCTAACCGTGGACGAGACCTGCGCGATCGCTGGCTATGCCCGTTACTCGCTCCAGCCTCGTTTTACCGAGCTCCGCCAGAAAGACATGATCCGCGATACCGGCCTGCGCCGTCGCAACGTGTCGGGCGCGAACGCTATTGTGTGGCGCGCCACGGTCCTCGATCGACAGGAGAGTGCAGCATGAGCGCCCCCGAAAAACCTTCGCTTGTCTGGCCCGCGGGCACGACCGATCCTGACGCGCGCACCAGCTTGACCGTTGACGACCTGTTGAACGGCGGCGGCGGTGCCGCACTGCGGAGCTACCTTATTGAACGCTTTGCCATCGTCGAGTTGGACGAGCCTGGGATAGCTAAGGCGTGGAGCCAATTCGCGATCGACCATCTGACTGGGCGCGTTGGCAACGAATCGAATGGCGGTGTGGAGGTATCAACGTCATCCCTGCAAATGGCGCTGGCCTATATCGCGTGGCTCGAGAAAGACCGGGAGGACGCGGCATGACGTCCCTTCGCACATTCCCCGGCGGTGTCGTCCGCGCAATCGTCATCGAGCAACTGAACCCCGACCAGTGGCACGCCACAGTGCAAGGTGGGGAGGTGCCCCGCGCGTCGTTAGAAGCCGCAGGTACTGGCGTCGGGTCTTTCGCCTCGACCACATCGCGGGCTGTCGACGTTGCAGATCTGACCGGGTTGCCCGTCATGGTTGCGCGATACAACGAGGCGGTGGAACCCCTCGGGGCTTTCGAGCCGTCTCGCGCCTTCTGGCACCAGCGGTTCCGCGGTCGGTCGGACCTCGACCATATCCTGTACGGATCGAACGGGGAGGACGCAGCATGACGGCGCAAGTGTACTCAGCCGCCGCATGGGTTCGCGCCCGTGCTAATCGTGCTTCATCCGGCAAGGCTCCGCGGCTCGCGGTGATCCGTATGCTTGTGATCCGGCAGCGCCCGGATGGCGGATGGGGCGTAGGGCTGATGGAACGTCGCTATGGCGTCTGGAAGAAGCCGGAATGGTTGTGCGGTGCCACGTCCTATGACGCCGCCCGCGCTGTAGCGGAGAAGGCTTGGCGTAAGCACCGCCTGCCGATCGCCTACGTCCGACCCGGCGAGCGTAGCATGCGGCCTTTCCATATCAACCGGCCTGAGCCGGTCGGGGGTGTCGCATGACCGAGCGCATGGACAGCGCTGCTTTTGCGGCAGTCACTCAGCAGATCCGCGACCGTTTCCCGGTGTCCGGCGTCGCGAGCAAGGCAGGCGTCAAGCTCTCGCGCGCCGGTAGGGAGTGGAAGGGCTGCTGCCCGTTCCATCCGGACAAGTCGCCATCGCTGACGATCTACGCGGACGACCATCGGTTTCAGTGCTTCGGCTGCGGGGCCCAGGGTGACGTGATCGACTTCGTGATGCGGGCCTATAACGTTAAGACCCGCGAGGCGATCGGCATGCTCGACGGCGGCGCCTTGCGTGAACTGGAGCAACAGCGCGCACCAGCGAAGCCCAAGACCGACATGCGTCCGATCGCTCAGCGGATCGTCAAAGAGTCGGTGCCGATCGAAGGGACGCCGGCCGCCATCTATCTGCGGTCACGCGGGATCACGATCGACCTGCCACACACGTTGCGGTTCGCTCGTCTGCCTGCGCCCAAGATCGAGGGGAACGGCGTACTGGCGGCGAATGGTCCGGGACTGCTGCCGACCCTCGTCGCGATCGTCACTGACGCGGGCGGGGATCTGGTCGCGCTGCAACGCACCTACCTGACCGAGGACGGGCGCAAGGTCGCGACGAAGGCGACCGATACCGACCGTAAGCCTAAGGTGAAGTACAGCTTGGGCAACGTCATCGGCGGATCGATCCAGCTTGGCCCACCGTCGGCAAGCATTCTCGTTTGCGAGGGGCTCGAAGACGGACTGACGCTCGCGCAGGGTTTGGGTCGCTCGGTCTGGGTCGCAGCGGGTACGTCGATGTTGCCGGCCATGATCTTCCCTCCTGCCGTGCGCTCTGTCGTTATCGGCGCGGATGGCAATGCACCTGGCGAAGCGGCGGCGCAGAAAGCTGCCGAGGCCTACACCGCGTCGGGCTTGTCGGTTCGTATCATGCGCCCGACGCCGCCCTTCGTCGACTTCAACGCCGAACTGATGGGGGTGCGTCCATGAACGTCACCGCGATGCAGGCGAGCTACGAGGACGCCCGCCCGTTCTGCCCTACCCCGTTGATCGGCGGTGGCGCACAGAAGCCGAAGCCCGAACCCGTCAAGGTCGTCGCCACGCCTTACGTCTGGCGCGACCCGACCACCATCAAGCCCCGTGAGTGGGTCTATGGCCGGTCCATCCAGCGTGGGCATGTTCGTGCGATCCTTGCGCCTGGCGCGGCCGGCAAGACCATCCTGAGTGTCGGTGAGGCGCTTGCGATGGCAACGGGCCGCAACCTGCTCGGGCAGGAGGTCCCGGGAGGCCCGAAGCGAGTCTGGCTTTGGAACCTCGAAGACGATGCCGAGGAGCTGGCCCGCATCATTCAGGCGGCGTGCAAGCACTGGTCGATCGGACCCGAGCACATCCGCGATCACCTGTTCGTCGATAGCGCGCTGGAAGGGGCGATCCTGAAACTGGCGACATCGACCGCGGCGGAAGGACTCGTCATCAACCGCCCCCTCGTCGCTGGCCTGACAGACGAGCTGCTGGACCGCGGCGTAGACTATCTGCATGCCGATCCCTTCGTGTCGTCACACTCGGCCAACGAGAACGACAACATGGAGATCGACTCCATCGCCAAGGAATGGGCGATGGTCGCAAAGAACGCCAAGTGCGGGATTGGGCTGGCGCACCACGTCAGCAAGGCGGGCGCCGCAGAGGTTACAGCGCTGTCAGGTCGCGGTGCCGTCGCCCTCATTAACGCGTGCCGATCGGTGCTGGTCCTCAATCGCATGGGTGAGGAAGAGGCGAGGATGTGGGGGATCGAGGAGGAACGGCGCCGCCGTTTCTTCCGAGTGTACGACGACAAGAACAACCGCGCCCCACCCAGCGACAAGTCCGACTGGTACACGATGGCTTCGGTGAGCCTCGGCAACGGTGTGAACGACGACGGCGACAACATGGGCGTCGTCATCCCGTGGTCGCCGCCAGACGCGTTTGAGGGCGTCACCGCCGATCACCTGCTTACCGTGCAGCACGCAATCGGCCGTGTCGCCAACGCGCAGCGGTACCGTGCCGACGCCCAAGCAAAGGCATGGGTCGGCAAGGTCGTCGCCGACGTGTTCGGGCTTAGCGCCGACAGCAGCGTGAAAGCCGATCGCGCCCGCATCAACAAGATGCTCGGCACATGGTTCGCGACCGGCGCACTCGTGAAGGTCGACGGCAAGGACGACAAGAGCAACGACCGGACCTTTGTAGAGGTCGGAACTTGGGCACTGCAGGACGTTCCCCCCACCTCGTCAGGTGAGGTGAGGACAGGTGGGGAAGGTGGGGGACCAAATCGTCCTCACCCCACCTGCCCCCCTATAGGGGCAGGGGTGGGGAAAGGTGGTCCCCGGGTAGAATGCGAAGGTGAGGAAAACCCAGGTGGGGAAGCCCACAGGTCGCAACTCCGGCCGACAGTCTTCCCCGCAGGCAATCCCACACTCCGCCCGATCCTCGCACCCGGTGAGACCGGTAGCGAACCCATCCCTGGCTACGAGGACTTCGGGAATGAGTGACCCAACACTGCGCCGGAATTCGAGCGCGAAGAAACGAGGGAGCAGCATGACGAAACGCAAGACCGAGCAATCCGTCACGCAGGCGAAGTCGGCGCCTGGCCCCAAGACCAGTGCGGCGATCGAACAAGCGCAGGCAAAGTACGCTGCGCTACCTCTTCGCCCATTTATGGTCGTTGAAGAGGGCGAAGGCGGAACGAAGGAGATGGCGCCCACCCATTCGGATGCCGCGGGGCACTCGGCCTGGCTGATGTCCTCCTTAGGCACCGCGTCCACGTCCTTTCTGGTCCAGCAGCTTAACTCACTGGAAGTGGCAACCGCCGGATCTGCACCGGGCAGTGAGTCGAACGTCTTCGGCGTGAATGCAGCGTTGGCGATGCTTGGCGCGATCGATCCGCAGGACGAGCTAGAGGGCGCCCTGGCCACTCAGATGGTGGGCTGCCATTCGCTGTCGATGGCGATGCTCTGCCGGGCGAAAAGCACGACCCGCACCGACCAACTTCAGTTGTACGGCAACCTCGCGGTGAAGCTCCAGCGCACGTTCACCGCTCAGATTGAGGCGCTGGCTAGGCTCCGCGGCAAGGGTCAGCAAACAGTGCGGGTCGAGCATGTCACCGTTCAGGCCGGCGCTCAGGCGATCGTCGGCGACGTCCACCACCACGGCCCGGGGAGGGGGCGGGGTCACCGAAAAAACAAGGAACAACCGCATGGAACCAGCCAACCTACGGAACGCGCCACGTTGCCAAGCCCGAACCCGATCGGGGACGGCGTGCCAGTCCCCCGCGATGCCAAACGGGCGGTGCAGACTCCACGGCGGGCCCAGCCCCGGCGCACCCCTCGGGAATAGTCACGCCTTGAAGCATGGCCTCTACAGTCGGGCTTACCTCGACGCTCGACGTGCAGCAGCGTCGCTGCGCCGAGAGTGGCGCAACCTAGCTGAAGAGATCCGCTGACGTGCCATCTCGGTCGTCGGCAAGGCGGGCTTCGCTCGTTAACCTTTTGCGGCGTCGGCCTGTCCGAACCCTTGAGGTGTTGACGAAAGTTGACATTCGATGGGACGGTCAGCGAGTTGATGCCCAGAATGACGGCGGTTTGTCCCGGCCCATGCTTTAGGTAGGATGGGCCATGACCGATCTGCTTAAGCTCTCGTGGCAAATTCAGTTGGCGTTTGGGGCCGGTTATGCGGCTTACATGCTGTGTTATGTCGGCATCCGCGAACATCACAAACCGATCGACACCACTTTCAAGGCGGTTGTCTTCAGCCTTATAGCAACCGCTACGCTGTGGCTGACGCGTGGATGGACGCCCCTTAATGCCGGCGCTGCCGCATTCGGCGCCAGCCTAGTAGCGGGGCTGGTTTGGAGATTGATTGGGATCAACGGGTTTCGCACGCTGTTGCGAACCAGGGACGTGTCTTGGGCAGATGACTCCCCATCCGCATGGCATTCTCTCACGTCCGGAAACTCCCAGTTCAAGATGTCGCAGATCTCAGTGCTGACCGATGAGAACGTGTGGCTGTTCTGCGACGATGCACATGCCTTTGCTGAATACCCGTTCGGTCCTGCCCAGTTCGGCCCCAACGGCGATATGTCGTTGTACGTAACTAGCGAACAGCCCGAAGGCGGCGCGATGATTACGCATCAGGCTATCTTCCAAGATGGCTGGGGTTCTCGAATGACGTTTCTACCAGCCAGCAAGATCAAGCGGGTCACGATGCGATTCCAGCCGCGGGAGGTATCAGCGGTGCGGAGGTGGTGGCGGGCTCGGCGGCGGCGGAACTGACGGTGGTTTAGGCCGAGCCGTATCCGGTATGTAGACCCGCCGCGGAGGCTCACTCATCGGTTTACTGGCGGTTTGATCGTCCCCGTCGTTGGCACCGTTTTAGGCTGCGTAGTAGCGCCCGTGTCACCTGGCTGTGTCGTTTTTGGATTGTGCGACTTCTTCAGGTATTCTTCGACCACCTTACGTTCGTCCGGCATGCATACTCTCCTTCAGATCGAAGGCTATCGAGCGGCGCCGCGTGAGTCGAATCCTCAAAACGTGCAGCATGCCATCATCAGGGCGAACTGTAGTCGAGCACCGCTCGCGTTCGTAGCTGACATTGGGTCGGGTGCGGGCATTCCGGCAGCGGCCCGGTTGGTGCGTCCGCGGCAGGAATTGGGTGACGGGAGAGCTTCAGACACGCGGCGCAGGGGCCAGCGGCCATATTGTTCGGGATAACCTCGACCCGTTCGATCCCGGCGTGTGCCGCTCGACCAATGGCGTTCGTGCCAGCAAGCCGTGATTGATAGGCGGATACAAGGAACCGCGCCGCCTCGATCGGGTCCGCCAATCCCTTAGCAGTCAGGATCGCCAGATAGTCGACTGTCAGAACGGCGTTCGCCCTCACCTTGAGTTCCCGCAACTTCTCGGTAGGCGCAGGCTCACCACACCGCCGCAGGTCGATCCCCTTGGCCAAGGGGTTGCCCCCTATTGCCCGGCGAACGAACGCAATGTCGGCGTCCGTCCCGTTGCTTAATCCGGCTTGGGTAAGTGATGTGCGGACATCATCGTCGGTAAGCCTCGAGACGCGCTGGTAAGGCTCAAACGCCTTGGGCGCCAACCTGTCGAGCGGGCGGGGCTCAACCGGCCGCACGGGTGGGACGTGGAAGAACCGCGATACCGCCTTCCAGATCATTGGCTCTTCCTACCTGGGCTCCGCGGGGCGCGTAGCGACGTAGGGGCATACTGACGGGGCACATGATGCCCGACAACCGTGACGGCGGTAACCGCGCTTTACCGCCACGAGAATAGTGCGGCATGGCTTCACGAGCGATTCTCGATCCCGAACTTGCAGAACGTCGGAGCGCATGGCTCGCGACCTTTCGCATGCTGTCTGATGCCCGCGATGCCGCGAACTGGGCGCTGGTCGATTGGATCGGAACGGGGCGGCCGGACGGAACCCGCTTCACGTCGGCTGAGATAGCCACCGCCTTGGACGTACCGCGGACAAGGGTCTGCAATCACGTTCGGCTTGTCGATGCCTTCCCGCCCAACCGCCGTGACCACCGCCTGTCCTTCGACGTCCATACGCACCTTGCTTGCCTACCAGACAAGACCCGGTTCGAGACTTTGGCAACCGCCGCCGCCGAAGGCTGGGGCGAACGTAAGGCCCGGGCCGCCGCGGTGGCGTTCCGGCAGGAGCGCGCCGGGTTCGTGGACGAAGATCGAGACGACGCGCAGGCCATCCACATCATGCGCGCCTGGAACCGGGCAACGCCCGCTGCGCGCGAGTATTTCAGCGGCCTACAGGAAGTCTCAGGGCTTGGGATCGTAGACGAGGAGACGGCCTGTGGCTGACACACGACGCAAGGCCCAATCATCGAAGGTGGCCCAGCCGGTCCCGGTCGAGTTCCGCCAGCTATTCGTCCAACACGGATGGGAACGGGTTAATCACCTGTTCGGCAAGCGTGCATCCGTGCGGTATTTTACCGTGCTCGGTGGCGATCGTCTTCGTGCTGAGCGCGACGCCTATAAGGACGAGCGAAAGTCCAAGCCGGCTGGCCGGTACAGTTCGTTGGCGCCGATCTCGGTGCAGGCATCTTCGCAAGGGGCTGGCGCGTGACGCCGCGCGGTCATGTCATCGGCGACGGTAATACCGCTGTCTGGTCTGCCACGGGGCATCTGCTCTCACCGTACGAGCAACGGATGCGGACTAAGCGGACCGACGTTTGGGTCCCCATCGGTGCGGCCGTCCATCGTCTTGCTTTGCCGTTTGCGCAGTTGTGCGAGCTCGAGCGGGGAATGGATACCGGCGTCGGGCGAATATTCGGGCAACTTGCGGTTAAGCCGGGTGACGACGCATCGCCGCCGCGCGGGCCCCTTGAGCATGTCATTGCCCTTATGCGTCTCTCGATCTTGGGCGGCGGCGTCGGTGTCAGAAACGGCGAAGTGTTCCGCGTGTCGCCGGCGGTTGCGCTGCAGGTCGCTGATGCCCTCGCGCTTGGCCCCGTCGATCATCTCGTGCGCCTCGCCCGCCTCATCTCGGACGCCGTGCAGATGGGACGCCCCGCTACCCCCGAAGAAATTGCCGCTTTCACGATCCCGGCGAACCCAATCCCGATCATCCCCGCATGGGCATTGGAGTATCGAGCATGACGTTTGACGAAGCCGAGAACGCGATGCCTCTGACGACAGCGCCACAGAGCCCGGACCTCGCGCGCCTCATCGAGACTTGCCGTGAGATCCAGGCGCGGCCGCCGCGGCAGACGTGGGCGGATATTCCGTTCGCTGACGGGGTCTACCGTTTCTATCTTGGGCGCGACCAGATCAAGGAACTGGAACGGCTTTGCGGTCACCAGGACAATCAAGGCGCGGTCGTACCGATCGGCATTGGTGCATTGTTCGCTCGAGTTTCCAAAGGGCGCGCCTTCCTGTCCCCGAGCGTGCCGGATTGGGCGAACATTCATGAAGCGGCGGCGTTGGCGAGCGAGATCACCGAGCGTGACTGTATCGAGACGGTGCGCCTTGCGCTGGTCGGCGGCAATCATGCGGTGGTGAACGGCGAAACGGTGGCGGTGTCCCCTGTGCGAGTAAAGCAGCTCATGGAGACCTACGTGGTCTACCAGCCGCTGGAAGACGCATGGCTTTACGCCTTCGCCGCCCTGGGGGCTCGAATCGTGGGCGTAGAAGCCGCACCTGCCGCCGTTGCCGAGGAGGCCGCCTAACATGGCGCGCGGCGGCCTCAAGCGCCTGATCGCAAGCCTTGAGGAAGAGGTGGCCGCCGCTGTTCGGCAGGGAGCAGACCTGATTGCCGATCACGCGGTTGGTTCGATCATGGAAGGCTCCGTCACCGGCAAGCGCCACGTTGCGAGCGCCCCAGGCGAGGCGCCGAACAACAATTGGGGGGATTTGGTGCGGGGCATCGAAGCGCAGCACCCAGAGCCCCTGCGATCGGTCGTAATTTCACAATCTCAAGCGGCGGCGTCGTTGGAACATGGGACCAGCCGCATGGCCGCCCGCCCGTACCTTGGGCCGGCGGGAGTGGCAGAGACACCTAACATCGTGAAACTCGTGCAGGACGCGGTAGCGCGATCGGCACGGAAGGCGAACGGCGGCTGATGGCCATCGACAGCACCCTTGCCGTCCGACGAGCCATCCTGACGATCCTTAAGGCGGATGCGGGGGTGGTTGCGCTGGTGCCCAAGGCGAACATTCACCCAATGCGGGCTGTTGCTAACCCGGTTTGGCCGTTCATCCGCTACGACATGACGGGCGGCGTGCCCATCCGGGCATCATGTATCGACGGCCATGACCTCACCGTGCGTCTTCATGGCTTTGCTGGTCCCCGCGTGTCGGGGAAGCAGGTCGTCGAGACGGCCGAAGATGTTGCCATGCGGATCGGTGCCGCCATTGCTCGCGCGGTCGACTGTCGGCGAGCCGACATTGAGAACGGCAACGTGTGCTTGACCTGGACAGGCGGCCGGCTCGTGCCTGACCCAACCGAAGCTGACATTTTTCATACCATCCAGAACTTCCGCGCCCGCTGCATCACTGCACGCGGCGCGAGCGCAGGAGCCTAGACAATGTCCGCGGAAACTATCGCCCTCGAAGTGATCGCCAAGCTGGATAAGGCGAAGAGCGACATCAAGGGGCTCGACACCCAGTTCGACACGTCGGCCCGGAGCATGAAGGGCTCTGCGAAAGGCATTGAGGACGCGCTGGATCGTGTCGCACAGAACAGCACCACGAGCTTTAACAAGGTCGGCAGCGCATCGAAGACGGCTGCCGCCGACATCGAGCGGAGCGCAGCCCGGATCAACAATGCGAACCGCAACGTCGGCCGGCAGATCGCAGACGTCGGCGCGCAGATCGCGGGCGGACAGAGCCCGTTCCTGATCGCAGCTCAGCAGGCGCCTCAGTTCGCGGACGCATTGACCGATGCGGGCGGCAAGGCCGCGAAGGTAGCCGCGTTCTTCTCCGGACCCTGGGGGGCCGCGATCCTCGCCGCTGCGTCCGTCCTCGGCGTGTTCATCCCGCGCATGTTGGACGCAGGCGACGCCTCCTCGCAGATGACGAAGGAGCAGATCGACCTCGCCAACTTCGTCGACAAGACCACGGGCGCGATCAATCGCCAGACAACCGCCGTACAGCGGCTCGCGGCAGCACAGGCGCGGCAGGCTGACGTCGAGAGCGGCACCAAGACATTCAATGCGGCACGCGGCGGCGTGATCAACTCCGTCCGCGAGGCGGCAGGACAAGGCAGCAGCCAGACACCGACGTTCGCGGCTGGTGTGCAGCTGCCAGGGCCCGCCCCGACCAGTGACCCTATCAAGCAGCGGCTTCGCGAGATTGCAGACCAAGCGGTCCGCACCCGCCAGCCAATCAACGACTTTGCCCTTGCTGTCCGCGCCGCCGTTGGAGACCGGCCGGAGTACCGCGCGCTCGTAAAGACCGTCACGAACCAGGCCGCCGCCGCCGTGAATGCAGCGCAGGGCGTAGAGCGGCTGAAGGCTGAACAGGCATTGCTCACTGGGACAGCGACACGGGCGCAGCGGGCGTTGCTGGGTATGGGGCTGGCCACCAGCGGACTTGTCGAGCGGCAGGTTGCTTTGGCGACTGCCACGACGACCGTAGAGAAGGCCCGGGCCCGCCTCGCGATCGTGGAGGAGCGAGGACGCGCCATCGCGGCAGGCGATGGGAAGGCGCTCACGCAATACAAAACCGACCTGACTGCCGCCACGCGCGCGGTGCAGTCCGCCGAGGCTGCGGAGAAGTCGGGCGCGCAGGCCAAGCGCGACAGTGCGAAGGCGGCGCGCGAGGTAGTGAAGGCGGAGCGGGAGCGCCTTAAGGCCGTGCGCGAGTCCGCCCGATCGGAACGAGAATTGATCGGGCTGCGTAGCGACCTTTTAGGGACCAAGTCGGACCTGACGTCGGATAGCCGCCAGCAAGACGAGTTCGCGCGCCAGCGTATCAAGCTCGACCAAGGCGGACAGACCAGCCGCCTGGACGAGCAGCGCGACAAAGGCGAACTGAACAAAGCGGAATATGACGCCCGCAAAAAGCTGGTGGACGAGATCACGGAGAACCGCCTGCGACTGGTGAACCGGAACGAGGCGATCCGGAATGCGAATGAAGAACTGGCAACGGCGCAGGCGCAAATTGGCCACCAGCGAGACGTTCTGGAGGCAGAGGAAGGCCTAGCTCGTACCGCGAAACAGCGCGAGGCGATTCAGCTCAAGATCCTCGATTTGGCGATCGAAGAGCAGCGGCTCGCAGCGCAAAAGGTCGTGGACCTCGCCGCGCAGGGGAAGGCCTCACCTCAAGACGCAGCGCTAGCGCAGGGAACGCTAGATGCGCTCCCTGGACTAAAGCAGATGGGCCAACAGCGTGTGTCTCAGGACAACCGCGGCCCGCTCGCTGGGTATCTTGCGGGCGTCCCCAAGGGGGCGGACGAAGTAAACGAGGCGCTGGAGGGTGTTGCGGTTAACGGGCTTCAGAACGTCACTGACAGCCTAGCAACTGCGGCGGGGGGTTTTCTGAAACTGCGAGGTGTGGCCGGGGAAGCCATCTCAGGCATCATTGCCGACCTTGCGCGACTTGCCCTCCAGCGCGGCATCCTGTCGCTCCTGTCGTCAGTCTTCCCGGGAAGCGTCGGCGCTACTGCCGGCGGCTCTGGTGGCGCGCTTTTTGGGCCACTCCCGGCCGGTGGACAGACCGCGACGATGGCACTTGCCGGCGAATTCACACCTTGGAGGACAGGGGCATGAGCTCGATTATTGTGATGCAGCAAACCAACGCCGTCCACATCATCACGGACGGGGCTATCTATGGGGCGGATGGGGTCGTGCGCGACTTCAGGCGGAAGGCCGTAGAGCTGGCGCTGTCCAATTGCGTCTTCGTCCTGCGCGGCGCAGATTACCCAAGATTGCCACTCACGCTGTTGCTGCTCCAGTACGACAGTTTCGATGCGATCATGGATAACGTCGCTCGGTGCGTGGAGCAGATGGTCGAAGTGTTCGACCAGTTCAACGAAGTCGGCGGCGCGCCGATCGAGCGGCATTTCGAACTGACTGTGGCGGGCTGGTCCGATAACCTCGACGCATGGGCGGTTGGCGTCGCCAGTACCTTCGAGCCCTGCGACCCGACTGATGTACAGGGAACGTCGTTCCTGCCGGGTTACCAGCCCTTCATACCCCTTCAGGCCGCCGCCGCTTATTGTGTCCCCGCGGTAGATGGCATGGCGACCCTCGGGCGCACGCTCGAGACGCAATATGACGTCGACAGCCTCGACCCCGAACGTGAAGGGCTGCTGTTGCACAAGGCGCAACGGCTAACGCCTGGATTCGATGGGGCATTCCAAGTCCAATACTTGGTTGGTGGCTTCGCTGAGCTGGTGACGCTGTCGACCCAGGGCGTGTCGCGGAAGATCCTTTGCGAATGGCCGGACGAGTGCGGTCAACTCATAACGCCGGAAGGCGCTCCGACCCGGGAGGAAGTGAAAGTGTGGATTGCCGAGCAACAGGCCCTCGCGGCCGCCGCGGAAGACCAAGCCGAACCGGCGCTGGTCGCGGCGTGACAAGTAAGAAAGGAAGTATGATGGATCATCCCTCGAACGACGGCGAGAAATGCGCTGACGATCATCTCACAACGACGCCGGCGGCGCAGCGCGCTCGTGAGATCGGCCGCTCGATAGCGGCGGCAGGCGAGAAGTTCGCGCGCGGGGGAGCCAAGAGTCCGTTCGCACCCGCGGCGCAATGAGCCTGTATCAACCCTTAGACTTGCTCGCCTGCGCCACTGCCTGTGCCAGCTTCGGGTAGGCGAACGAGCCGAACTGGTACCCCGACGGCACTCGCGCGATACCCCATTGCTCCATGACGGCGGCCTCTTCCTCAAGCGAATAGGTTGCTGTCGGGGAGCCTGGAGCCTCCACGATCGCGCCGCCCACCGCGAGAATCACACCGGCCACGAACAGCGCCAAGCACCCCAGCGCGACTAGCATTTGCCGTTGCTGCAAGCCGATGTTGATAATCGCATCTGTCCCGAACTGTCCGGCCGGGACAGAGGTAGGCATAAGGAACACAGCGGCTAGGAAGCCTAGAGCGCCCAGTATCGCCAGGCCTTTTCCGGTGTCTTTCAAAGGTATCGTCCCGGGATGTTTAGCAGCGCCGAATAAGCCCCGTGGCAGTCGACCTGTCAACGTTCGCCCAGTCCGCCACGACCGAAGGCGTCTCTGCCGCACATTGGGTTCCGATGTTGCGGCTTCGCATGAACCATGATCGCTACCTGCTATATTCGGCATGAGAGGAGCGAGCGTGGATACAGCCCAGGAACATTTGGCCGTCGGTGACCGGGTCTTCTTCTGGTCCGGGCGCGGGTCGCAGGGCTACGGTGTTATCCGGAACATCAGGGACGGCCGGGTCTTCATTGATCCCGAACCGGATGCAATAAAGGGCAGCGACTACCGTGTCTTCCGTCAGCCCGCCAAGCGGCTCGATGCTTGGGCACCTCGTGATTACGGTCTTCGATCCTCCCAGATCAATACTCCACCCCGCCCTTGGTTTGAGGGAAACTGAGCAAGAACAAATACGGAACGTTCGAGCCTCGGTTTTTTAGCGGCCGCCGAACTCTGGGGTACTTAGCCGACTTTTCCGCGCCGCCGCCTGCGAAGCGAATGATCGCCCAATCTATATGCCGCCTCAACGAAGGAGGCGACGAGTGCCAGAACACCCCCAACCAGCCGTCATGACAATCACCGACTTCAGCCGATGGTCCCGCATGGGCCGAACCCGCATCTACGAGGAGATCGGGCGGGGCGCGCTGCCTATCTTCAAGATCGGCCGCCGCACTTACGTCCGCACCGTCGATGCGCAGGCGTGGCTCGATCGCTACGTGCGAACAGCAGAACAGATACCCGCCTTACTTGTGTCGGTCCGCGTCTGATGGGTGAGATCCTTCGCTGGTACCGCTTTGGGCCTCACGTCCTGACCGTTGCCGAGTTCGCGCGCATGGCCGGGCTCTCAGACAGCAAGGTCCGTTCGTTGATCGCTAGAGGGGACTTACCGGCCTACCGCGAACCGAAGTACCCGATCCTCATTCCCACCGCCGCGGCTAAGCGCTGGATGGCGGGGCTACCAAACCCCCGCGGTATGCACACCATCACCGTCACGGAGCGCTTGTGACCTGGAAGCGCAAATCCGCCCTGCCCCTTCGTCAGCCCGGTGACAGCGAGCGCTGGGCGGCGACTGCTGACTGGGTCGAAGCCGAACGCATAACTGCAACCCGCCCGACGATGTCTCAGTTGAAGGTCGGTCAGATGAACTTCTACCCCGACAAAGGTACGATACATCGCGACGGCGAGCCCGCAATGACGGTTCGCGGTCTTCGCGCCTTCAAAATCGCGGTTGACGATTGGCGCGAGGAAGAACGGCGCGAATACCGCTGAACGCTGGGGGAGTTGCCGTTCAATGGCGTATCCAAAGCCTTGCGCACGGATTATTTCACAGAGGCTGCCTTCTCAACTCCCCCTGCATCTACCCCTTGATCACCTCCGTGATCATCCCTGCATACAAACCCCTGCTCTACCCCTCCAAGTTTGGGAATGTGCAGGAAGGAGAAAGCAAAATGACCTTTATCCGTATGTTCGCGCCCCGTGAGCCTGAACCGGTCCCTCCGCTGCCCTCGGGTTTCAATGTTCGGGTGACGGCACTCGGTCCGGCCTATACGAAGGCGGTCCGTCGCGCTGTCGAGGACGGTTGGCTAGATGGCTACACCGCCAAGGGCGAGCTGTACGTCAACGAGTCCGACCTTTTCGACCTTGCCGGGAACGGGGCCGACACCAACGACCCGCACGGCGGCTGCTACATCCCTAGCTGGGCGAAGATCGAAAACCCATCCGGATAAGAATGCCCTATCTGCGCTTTCGAACCCAGTAAGTGCTTGTTCTTCCACGGGTATCCTACCCTGCCCGTAGAAGTTTCATTGAATGACGTAGAAGTTCGACGAACCGTTACAGCGTTATGCCCTCCAATTGTGAATGGAGCTCGGCCGCACGAATGCGCGACAGATGTTCCTGCAGCCTGTCAGCCGATAGCATGTCCTCGAAATATGGTGCCGGTTCGAAACCCTCGCGCAGGCGGGCACCAAAGCTGATATTTTGTGAGCAGCCGGCGATCCGCGGCACGTCTAAGTGTAGGGAGCTCCGAACCGACTTCCATCCAACAAGATCGTGAAGCGATGCTGGCTGACCGAACCGGTCCCGTCCTGCCGCGGGTGCCGTTGTCTTCAAAACATACCGCACCAACCGAGCTTGAATGTTAGCCTGTTGTTGCAATGTCTTTCCGTATGACGGCCGAAAGTGAACTGCGCGATCGGGTCTGTAACTGCCGAAATTTCTACGCTTCCAGGTCAGCAGCCACGGCTTAAACAGGTGCCGTAGCGCTATCGGCACTGTCAGTACCTCGTGTAGATGCCAGCCGTATTTCTCGCATCGTTCATGCGCATAAAGGAATGCGTGAGGCACTTTGGTCTCAAACCGAGCGCCGTAGCGTCGAAGATAGCCAGCTATCGCTTCGTTCATTGCGGTGAGGGCGTCGCTGGCGTCGCGCTGACTTGTTATACCGAGTTGCTCGAAATTGAGGGTTATGAAGCCGTTGAAACACAAGCCGTAACGCCAGTTTAGGAAGCCGACTGCGTCGAGCAGCTCGGATGTTTTCTGAGACGGGATCTGGGTCATTGTATAGTTCTACCCGCGAGCCGGTAAACTGATCGTCACGATAGATGAATTCTCCTCGTCCGCCATTCCGTCGGATACCTGGAGATACGCATTGGATCGAACCCACCTTCCCATCGTGCCCGAGACCGTCCTGCGGCGACACCGCGTACTCGAGAGCTACGACAACCGCTTCCGCTCGTGCGCGCGCCTCCTGCAAGCCCTGTGGCGTGCTGAGCAGGAGATCCCGATCGGAACCCACGCCGCCGCCGACGGCACGACTCGCAAGATGGGTTCGCGCATCAGTGACGCTGCTGGCACCGCCGGCCGTAACTTCATGACGCCGGAGATTGCCCGTCTCGCTTGGCGAGACCAGGCCTATCGCGAGCCCGGCGCCATGTTCGACGAGCAACGGCTCTGGACGAACCTCCTGTCGTCGCACCCGCTGACCTTCAACGCCCTTGGTCCGCTACGCCTCGATACCGGTCTAGCTACGAAGGTAATTCGTCAGCTTTGCCCCGACCTCGAAGACGTTGAGGTACAGTCTGTTTCGTTCGAACATTCGCCTGGCAGGCGTGTGCCCGAGCTGACCGGTGACCGCACGGCATGGGATGCGATGGTCGTCTACGTCCGCGGCACAGGTGAGATCGGGTTCGTCGCGATCGAGCTGAAGTACAGCGAGAGCGCCGGCGAGCGGCAGAAGGAGCTGCGCGAACGGTACGCCGAACTGATGCCCGCTACGGGTCTTTACCTCGACCCGACAGCGGAGAGCCTGCGCAAGCCGCCGCTGCAGCAGTTCATGCGCGAGCACGTTCTGGCGCAGGCGGCGATCATGCGAGGTGACTTCACAGAAGGACGGTTCCTCGTGATCGCTCCCGAACTGAACCTGCCCGTGCATGACGCCTGCCGCCGGTACGCCGGCCACCTGGCGCCGCCGGCCGACCAGCGAGCGGGTTTCACCACGGTGACCCTAGAAGCGTTCATCGCCGCTCTGCATGAGCACGGTGACCCGAGCTACGCGGACGCTCTGTTCCGTCGCTACTGCGACTGGTCACTCATCGATGACGAGATCGAAGCGAACTTCCCTGCGAAGTTGGCGGGGTGAACCCGGGGGCGTTCGTCGGCTGCTTGTGTTCGTCCTGGTTCGACGCGCGCCCCTGCTATGCTCAGCACGTCAGCGCTTGGACTGCAAACCCAGCGCGATCAGTTGCCGGATCGCCTCGGCTCTCGTCGGGACACGGTGCTCGAACCTCCAGTCGTCGATCGCGGTGGCCTCCTGTTGGGTGACCATGATCGGCAACCGGACGTCTTTGGGCTCCTTGTCCATCACTGTCGGCTACCGAGTTTACGCCACTTGCACAAGTTCGTTGACATCCGCCACCGTTCGCCATAGTTCGGTGCCGCTTGCACAAGTGACACAATTTGGACAAGCGACCGGCCCAGAGGATTAGGCCCCTCCGTTCCGGTCTGACCACCACCGATCCGAAGGAGATCGATTATGGCTACCCAGGCTCATAGCATCGCCCCGCGCGCCCCTGCCACTACCCATCTAGCGATTGTCGCCTCCGCCACGACCGCGGGCAATTCGTCGGCCTGCTGGACCGCAGACCCGCGCGCCGTGAAGCTGCTTGCGTCGTGCGTCGCACTTCCCCCCGTCATTCTTGAACACCGCAGCCGGTTCGGTAACGCGGTCGACAAGTGGATGGCCTTCGGAGGTTACCGCGTCGAGGCGCTCGAGGCGATCCGCATGGAGGTCGGCGACCGTCTGTTGCAGGCTTATCACCAGCAGGGACCAGATGCTTACGAGCCCTTCCGCGACTGGTGCGAGCAGCCGAACGCGAGCGATGCCGTCGCCGCCGTCCTTGCATCCAGCACGGAGCATTGAGCGATGCCCACAAAGACGCTCAACATCGCCGTGTTCACCGCGAAGCTGGTCGCGCCCCTCCCAGCCGCGGAGGTTCAATCCGCCGACTTCACCCGCGATCTAGCCCAAGACTGGAATAGGGGCATGGAGGACGTGCGGTACGCCGAATATGGCCATTTCTACGAAGCGACGGGGCGTCGGCTCGGCGTCGTGGGCCACTGCCAGCGGGTGGCCGACCAGATGTGCAAGAACTGGCAGGAGGCACAGGCCGAGCAGTGTTTGATACCCGCGCCGACAGCCAAGGAGCTTCGTTGGAAAAAGCGCTTGTTGTCGCACATCCGCGATAGAGAGGAAGTCGCTGCGGCCATTCTCCGCGACGAAGCCCGCCTTGCTCCCAAGAAGGAGGGCTGAGCCATGGCGACATATACAACTCGCCGCGCCCTGATCGGAGGCACTGGATTGGCCGGCGTTGCGCTGATGGCTCCAGCGATGGCGACCATCGCGCCAGGCCCGGCAATCACTACGCCAGACCGATTGGCATGGGATGCCGGCCTAAAGCGCTTCGAGAATGAAGCGCACGCGTATCGCGATGCGGAAGGCCATTTCACCAACATGGAGACGCAGTACTTCGCCAACAAAACCGAAGCGGGCGGCAAGGCATACGATGTGGCGCAGACGGATATGCTCGACTGCTCCGGCCGGGTTTGTGCTGAGGTACGAGCGTTGGCCGCCCTACCGGCGCCGGACGCCGCCGCGGTCCTCATCAAGACCCAAGTAGCACTCGATAGCGGGCTGATCGGGAACGACGACCTTGCAGCGATGGTCGCGAACGACCTGCGCCGCTTCACCAACTACGCGAACCAGGAGCGTTGAAGATGGACACCACCAGCACAACCACGCGCCGCGGGCTCTTTGCGACCGCCGGCATGGCAAGCATCGCGATCGCCGTTCCTGTTGCTGCGCTCCCCGCTCGTCCGAGCTCCAAAGGTGTCAGCGCCGAACTTGCGGCGCTGGTTACCGCACACGACAGCGTAGCCGCCGATTGTCAGGCATTCTCCGGCAATGTCTCTGCGCCGACCCTCGAAGCTGCAGAGGCACAGGCCAACGCGCTTCCAGACGCTCAGATGACAATCAATGAGATGACGTTCTGGACATCGAACCGCCGACACCAGGCGCTGGCTGCCGCAATCCTCGCTGGAGCTCGAGATACGCGAGACGCATACCACCAGCCGTATCGATCGTTTCTGGCCGCTGCCAAACGGCGTGACCGAAACGTGAAGCGCATTCATCGGGTTTCGGGGGCGGATGCCGCCAACGACCGGCAGGATGCCATGTATACCGCCTGCGCCAATGCCCAGTCCGCTGTAGCAGCCCACCCGGTTACAACCGCGGCTGACCTGCACGCCAAGCTCGCCTTCATGGTCAAGCATGACATGGGCGACGGCATGGACTGGACCGAAGAGCTGTTCGCCGATGCGGCGCGTATCGCTGCGGTGGAGGCATGATCACGATGATGACCACCATCACTGACCCGCACCGCGCGTGGCTGGACGATCGCAACCAGATCCTTGCGACGATCAACAAGGATGGGGCCCTCACCGAGGCGCAGATGAACGACCTGCTGGCGACGATGACCGCGATCGAGAAACGCATCGAAGAGACGCCAGCGCGGACGTCGGACGCGCTTGTGGCAAAGATGGTTCTCGCCCTTCAGGTGACCGCGGAGGGGCACGAGCTGTCCCAAGAGTCGGCGGCAGATCTGGTCCGCGAGGCGCAATGCCTGCTGGACATCGGCAGCCTCGCCGGCGCGTCCGACGAGATCCAGATGCGGAGGGCTGCATGAACCAGCTGGCGCAAACCGCAGGTCCGGCCTGTCCTGCCTTCAACCCAGCGCGGTGGCTGCATTCGCTCGTACAGATCGGTGGTGGCTATGCCCTCGCGTCCGATAAGCGCTTGTGGCTCGTCGTCGCGGACTGCCCGGCCGCCGAACTGACCGACGTCATGGCGCAGGTCGTCGGGTATCCGGATCGGCAGGATGCGGTGCGGATCACCATCGAGCGGCGGCAGAACGGGGAGCTGGTATGATGCGCATGCCGGTTGCTACCGCCGCCGCCCCAGGTGCACCCAGTGGCCCTTGGCGCCGCCGTCAGCCCCGCCAGGCATGGCTACGGCAGAATACCAGGGCGCCTGTCAGCCTCATGCTCGCGGCGATCCCGTCGCTACCCCGCGCAGAGCTGGCGCAGCTCACCATGCGTATGATCGACCGGATGGATGACATCGACGGCGATCCGGACCTGGAACACCTCCGGGACGATGACGAAGACGGCTACGATCGCGAACGGGAGCAAGCATACGAATAGCACCGCACTCTGGCCGGCGGCATCACCCCGACCGCTACAGCACCAGCCCGTCGCCCGCAGAACCCGGTCGGCGGGTTTGGCGCGTGTTCATCGGTTCCAGGAAAGCCTCGACCTATCCGCTGAGTACGGGTCTGACTGGTGGATACCGATATACCGCCGCGCCTTCCCGACGCTCATGTCCGCAGTCGCCGTGTCGGACGATGGATGGGCGCAGCGCGGCGGGATCGATCGACTGCTGACCTTGGCTTGCGGCCGCACGTTCACGGTCGACGAGAAGATCCGGACGCAGGACTGGCCAGACGTTCTGCTCGAGCGCTGGTCGGACGAGGCGCGACGATCGCCTGGGTGGGTGCAGAAGCCGTTGGCTTGTGACTTCATCGCGTATGCCTATGCACCGGCCGCTACGTGCGTGCTGTTGCCAGTACCGGCGTTGCAGCGCGCTTGGCGCCAGCATGGGCGGCAATGGATCGGACTGTACGGGACGCGCCGAGCGGCCAACCAAGGCTACACGTCGGTCAGCGTGCCGGTCCCGCGTGGAGTGCTGATGCAGGCGATTGTTGAGGCAATGTTCGTGAGTTAGCGGCCATTCCACCCGGAAACGATCTGCTAATCTCGAATGATCATCCGGCGCAATTGGCTCGAACGAAATGAGGTTGGGCGCCTAGGCGCTCGTTCCGGTCGGAAGGCTGCCGGACGACCTCAACTTCGACCCGTAGAACCTCTTTCAAAGCATCCGACCATGCGTCATATCTGGAATTATCATGCTGAATTTGCGCGAGAATTTCGCCTTTCGTGACCAGCATAAATCTTCCCCTGCGCCGTCGTGGAGACAACCTCTAGACTGACATCGGCAAGCTGTTCAACCGCTTTCGCGACCGCCAGTTCCAATGAAAGGTGAGCCGTCGACGTTCGGGCAACTTTAGGCAGGGAAGGCCCCTTTGCCCAGTTAAGCGTGTAGCCCTGCTGATCTTTTCTGGGGCTTGCGGTGAAAAGATCGGGGTACAGACGAGGAGCAACGCCTTCGAACGGTTCGAAGGCAACCAAGCCCGGCCCAAGTTTGCCTTCGCTTGCATCATCCGCCTGACGTACGTCTTGATCAACGGCAACGATCTCGGGAAATAGTTCCTCAGTCATGCTCTTCGGGTATGGCTCAATGTAAACTACCCGCATGATTCCTGACGAGATTATGTGTCGTGCGCACATATGGCATGGAAAGGTTGTGGAAAATATCGAACCGCCGCCTAATTTGATGCCACGTCTAGCAGCGTCGGTGATAGCATTCATCTCGGCATGAACGACCCGGCCAAATTCGATCAGATTAGATACCCGCAAATCCTTGAAAGAGTGACGCCTCTCTCCAAAAAGAAGGTCTCTAACAGTTTCTTCGACAGTGCTAGTTTCAGCTAGCGACATCACTTTGTGGTCACTGAGAAATTTCAATAGCTCTTCAATGATCTCAACTTTTTTAACCGCGTTGAAGTCGCGCTCCTTTTTATAATCGCGGTTATCAAGGCCCTCCCGCATATCAGGCCAAAATGAACCACCACCAGCAATCGGAACTTCATTACACCCTGACGAAACGATATGATGTTCTGAGTCAACAATTACCGCACCAATTTGCCGCGACAGATCCGCTGATCGGTACGCTTTTGCCTTAGCTTCAAACATGAAGAACTCATCGCGCTTCGGTGTTATGTAAGGACTGCTAAAATAAAGATCCAGAAACCTTGTGAGTTTTGATCCAAAATCCCCAGAAGCCCTGATAAAAAAATCAGCTAAGGGAAAAGTATCACGGAGACTTTGCCCGATCCTCTCGCCCGGCCTTTTGGCATCTATATCAATTAATGCTTGAGCTACCGTGTCGTAGCTTTCATCCTTTGTGCTCAAATGGGTTTTTGCTATGATGCTGCAAAGCTTTGCCTTTCTATCCTTAAGCGATGAAAATGCAGATATAAGGATAAAGTTATCCCCATATATGCCACGTAAGCTTTCTACTTCATCTGGATGCTTTAGAGAGTCTACAATGTAGCATATATTGTTTGCAGGAACGTTAGCGTCTTTGATGCCACGAGATTGCAAGATGCCCTCGCGGATTTTTCTAATTGCTCCGGCTATCAAGGGTACTAATCCATCCCCCTTTTTTGCCTGCTTTCTCAAAGCATCTCCAGCCGCCATCAAAAGCGAGATGCGTTCGTCACCTTTAGCTGAATCGATTTTGGCCTTTAGTTCGTCTTCGCACCATTGATGGATTAAAGAGCTCACTCGTATCTTGGGGCACTCATATCCGTACGCGGCCAGGCTTTCTTCCAAGGCCTGAGCCAAGAGGTGGAGGTCCGTTCCGACCGGCCCTGCGAGAGCAAAAACTAATTCCGGCTTTTTCATAGTAACCAAAACTAATCTCCAGACCGGTAGCAGTTTTACAGTTTTAGCGCGTCCGATGGCAGTTTGCTGTCAGCACCCCGACTGTCAAGCCGCGCTCCTACGCTGACACAAAACGCGCAACCTTCCGCAAAACGTCCCCGTAACGCGCAGGGTCGTGGGGCATACTGTTGCTCTGCCCGTTGAACCGCACCTCGGCGACGAGACCAGAGGCTGGAGATGCGCTTCCCCTATTGACCATATCCATCAGTTGCCGACCGCTCATCAGCGATGCGGTATGCATCTGGGCGAACATGTTACTCATGGTCGTCTCATGGGTAACGACCTCCATCGTCGAGTGATCGTACGTGACGTAGACCCAACTAGGTGCAGCGATCGGCTCCACGGTCGCAATGGTACGATCTTGTACATGCGCTATGATCATAGGCATCAACAAAGGCAGCAGTATGGGGCCGCTTCCCGTCAAAGCCATGGCGGTTTGCAGCATTTCGAGGATGGTGAACGCATCTCGGGCTGCGAGCCCATAAGCCTTGATGTACTCGGCGATCAGCTTTGGAGCAGGCTCTGCGACCGGCTGCCGCGCATTACCATTTGGCGCGATCGGCGGAGCTTGAAGACGATCAATCGGGATCGCAAGATCGGCGCATAGCTTTTCGACAAGCGGAGTCAGTGCCACGTCCCGCAACACGTAACGCCGGCTAAAAAAGCGCCGCAGGTAGGATTGGCTGTCGAAACCGGTTCCGTACGCAGCCGTGACAGAATGGGCGAGCTGCTGTCCATGCATCCCGAGCACGAACGCGACGCCTGGCACGTCGAACAGGTGTTTCAGCTCTTCGAGGACCTTGATAGCATACGTGGGCCGACACCGATCAAGCTCATCAATGACGATGGTGATAGGAAGCTTCATCCCCGCCTCGAGAAGCGTTTCGACGATCTGGGACAAGCCCACTTTCATGTCGGCGATCGCGTCCTGCCCCTGTCGGAAGCGCGAGATCCTGGCTTCCATCGACGACGCCATACGCGCGCCGAACCCTGCGGTAATATCGTCTACCACATCGTTCGCCGCGTCCTTAATTCCATCCTTTGCGAGGTCTTTCACAAGGTCGTTGGAAAATTCGTCTCCAAGCGCCTCGGCGCCGCTGCCCATGATCACGAAGCTAGCCGCGCGCTTGGCCAAGCCGACCCCAACGATCTTCGCAACTCGTCCAGCCCTCGAGCGAAACTCGATCATCCGATCCGCTAATTCGGGATGCTTCACCACCCACGGTTGCAGCGCTTTGTCCAACGTTGCCACCAGCGCCACCATTGGCTGGTCTTCGAGATCATCGACCCAGGCATCAACAAACGCGACGGCATGCTCGTGGGCCATGTGACGAGCGAGTCGTCGAAGAAAATACGACTTGCCTTGGCCGTACGAGGTGTCGACGGCGAGGACATGTGCGTGGCCCTCGTCGCGCACTGCAGGCCGCGTCGACACGCTCTGCAAGTAGCCTATGAGGTCCTCAGCTTCCTCCCGCCGGTTGAAGAGGTCACCCGCCCAAATCTCATCAACCGTTTCCATCGTCAGCCCCCGCCCGTTGAACATCGTCGCAAGGCATGGAAGAGCGATCGTCAGCGGCTACGAAGCTGATCGAATCATTCGTTCCAGTTGGCCCCACCCCTGCGAGTGTTCGCCGCCGTTCGTCAGAGACCGGATCGTCATGTGGGTAGCAATGAGGGAACGCCGACTAGGCGAAGGCCAAATTTTCGTTCTAGTTCAACCGCTTAAGCGGGAAGCGCTGGATGCCCCGTGAGGATTCGAACCTCAATAGGCGGTATCAGAAACCGCAGTCTTACCATTAGACGACGGGGCATCAGCGAGGGCGCGATCTAGGCGGGCGGTTTGGCGCTGTCAACGCCAAGATGTTGCCGATGTGCCACGTCGCTTGCGTAATCGCGCCGCCGCGCTACATTCGTGATCAAGCACCGGGCGGGTATTTTCCCGCGGCGGCAGACATAGATAGCGAGTTTTACGGCGATGGGGGATGTTTCCGCCCGAATGCCGTTCCGGCAGGGTGGTCCTGCCCGTCCGGCGACGACCCGGCCCTCTCGTGGGCGGTGGGCCGATGCGCAGGCGTTTGCCGCGCTCGATCTCGGTACCAACAATTGCAGATTGCTGATCGCGCGTCCCCAGGCTGGCGGCTTCGCGGTGATCGACGCGTTCTCGCGAATCGTGCGGTTGGGCGAGGGCCTGGCGTCGACCGGCAAGCTGAGCGACGCGGCGATCGAGCGGACGATCGCGGCCTTGCGCGTGTGTTCGGACAAGTTGCAGCGGCGCAACGTCACGCTGGCGCGATCGGTCGCGACGGAGGCGTGTCGGCAGGCGTCGAACGGGCCGGACTTCATCGCGCGCGCACTGGCCGAGACGGGGATCCACCTCGACATCATTTCCGCCGAGGAAGAGGCGCGGCTGGCCGTGCTCGGCTGCCATGCGCTGATCGAGCCGGGGGAGGATCCCGCGCTGGTGTTCGATATCGGCGGCGGATCGACCGAGCTGGTGCTGATCGATACCTCGACGCCTGTTCCGACCGTGCTCGACTGGCATTCGGCACCGTGGGGCGTGGTGTCGCTGACCGAGCATGCCGGCGGTGGCGAGGGCGAGGACGGTCGTCGCGCCGCCTATGCGAAGATGCGACAGGTCGTCGCGGACAGTTTCGCCGGGTTTGCGAGCCGCCTCCCCCGGCATATCGAGCGGCCCCGGCTGCTCGGCACCAGCGGCACGGTGACGACGCTCGGCAGCGTGCATCTCGGGCTCAGCCATTACGACCGGTCGGTGGTCGACGGGCTGATCGTGCCCGCGGCGGCGATGCGGCGGATCAGCGCCGACCTTTCCCATATGTCGATCACGGAGCGCGCCAAGCTGCCGTGCATTGGCAACGAGCGCGCCGACCTGGTGGTCGCGGGCTGTGCGATTTTGGAGACGATCATGGATTTGTGGCCCGCCGAACGGCTCGGCATCGCCGACCGCGGTATTCGCGAAGGCATACTGCGCGGCCTGATGGGCTCGCCCAAGCCCGGCAAAGCCACGGGAGCGACGGCATGAGCCGCGGCGGTTCCGGCGGGCATGTCCGCGTGCTCACCGCGCGCAAGCGGACCGCGCAGTCGACGCGCTGGCTCGAGCGGCAGCTGAACGATCCGTATGTGAAGCGCGCCAAGGCCGACGGCTATCGCAGCCGCGCCGCGTACAAGCTGATCGAGCTGGACGAGCGGTTCGAGCTGATCCGGGGATCGAAGCGCGTGGTCGATCTGGGCCTCGCGCCGGGCGGCTGGGCGCAGGTGATCCGGCGGCGGATCCCCAAGGCGACGGTCGTGGGCATCGACCTGCTGCCGGTGGATCCGATCGAGGGCGTGACGATCTTCGAGATGGATTTCCTCGACGATGCCGCGCCGGCGAAGCTGATCGAGGCGCTGGGCGGCGCACCGGATCTGGTGCTGTCGGACATGGCGGCGAACACCGTCGGGCATCCGCAGACCGATGCCTTGCGGACGATGGCACTGGTCGAGACCGCGCTGCACTTTGCGTGCGAGGTGCTCGAGCCGGGCGGCACGTTCGTGTCGAAGGTGTTTGCGGGCGGTGCGGATTCCGAGCTGGTCGCGGAGATGAAGCGGAACTTCAAGACGGTGAAGCATGCGAAACCGCCGGCCAGCCGCAAGGGGTCGGTGGAGTGGTTCGTGGTGGCGCAGGGGTTTAAGGGTCGGTCAGCGGATTAGCGTGGCTAATCCGCGTCGCGGACCGACCCCGGCCAGCGTTGCGCAGCGACGACTGACGACACGGCTTTGCCGTGGCGCCCTGCCTTAGGGTGGTCGCAAGCGATGCGGCCGAAATGAAGCATAACCATGTTTCCCCGCGAAGGCGGGGATCCAGACTGGGCTCCCGCCTTCGCGGGAGAACACGAGCGAGGCTCGCCAGATGTGATGCGTCGATCAACGACCCACGTCTTCGTCATGCCCGCGCAGGCGGGGATCTATATTCTCGGACGGTCGCGATCCTAAGAGAGGCTGGCCAATATGGGTTCCCGCCTCCGCGGGAATGACGAACGGCCCGACCACATCACGCGTGCCCTCACCCTTCCCACGGCGAAGTCGCCGCGGGCCCCTTCCCTCTCCCCTTCAGGGAGAGGGCATAGAAAAAGCCCGCGGACTTGGTCCACGGGCTTTCTCTATTTCGCGCGCCGCGGCAAAGCCGCGTCGTCGGTCGGGCGATGCCCGCCGGCCGGGGTTTCGGCCGAGCCGCGGATTAGCTTCGCTAATCCTGCTGCCTCAACCCTCGTAATCCGCACCCAGATTCTGGTTCCGCGGCGGCGCAGCAGCGGTAAGACGCAGCGCCTCGGCCGAAGCGGCCAGGCTGCCGACGGCATCGACTTCGTCGTCGTCGTCGACGCGAACCTTCTGCAAGCCCTGGATGACCTGTTCCTTGAGATGCGCCGGCTTGACGTTCTCGTCGGCGATCTCGCGCAGTGCGACGACCGGGTTCTTGTCGCGGTCGCGGTCGAGCGTCAGTTCGGCGCCGCCCGAGATCTGGCGCGCACGCTGGGCCGCGAACAACACCAGGTCGAACCGGTTGGGGATCTTGTCGACACAATCCTCGACGGTAACGCGCGCCATGCGGCTTCCTTCGTAACAACGATAGAATGAGAATGCGTCGCCTACGGGGGGTGGCCCGCAAAGTCAAGAAATCTGCCGCCCCCGTCTCATGGAGACCCCCGCGGGTTGCCACCGACGCCCCCCATGTCCATCACGCGCCGCATGGACGATCCCGCAGACCAGCCGACTTTCGCCGTCGACGGCAACCAGATGACGCTGCTCGACACCGGCCCGCGCCGCCTCGACGCGGTGCTAGCGCTGATCGACGGCGCCGAGCGGACCCTGCGCATACTCTATTACATCTACGCCGACGACGAGTCGGGCAAGCGCGTCAACGCTGCGCTCATCGCCGCCGCCAAGCGCGGGGTCGACGTCGCGCTGATCGTCGACGGTTTCGGCAGCGACGATGCCCCCGACGCGTTCTTCGAACCGCTGGAAACCGTCGGCATCTCGGTCTGCCGCTTCTCGGCGCGGTTCGGTCGCCGCTATCTGCTGCGCAACCACCAGAAGCTTGCGCTCGCCGACGAAACCCGGATCATCATCGGCGGCTTCAATATCGAGGACGATTATTTCGGCACCGCCGCCGAACAGGCCTGGCGCGATCTCGGCCTGCTGGTCGAGGGACCGGCGGCGGGGCGGCTGGCCGGCTATTTTGACGCGCTGAAGGACTGGATCCACGAGCCCAGGAACAAGCTGCGTCGGCTGAACGCCGCGCTGTCGCGCTGGAGCGAGACCAAGGGCACAACACGGTGGCTGATCGGCGGACCGACGCGGAAACTGTCGCCCTGGGCGCGCGCGGTGCGTGACGACATGCGCGCCGGACGACGGATCGACATCATCGCCGGCTATTTCACGCCCAGCCCCGCGCTGCTGCGGCGGCTCGACAAAGCCGGGCGTCGGCAGGCGGACGTGCGGATCGTCACGGCCAGCAAATCGGACAACAACGCGACGATCGCCGCCGCGCGGTTCACCTATGCGGGTTTGTTGCGGAAAGGCGTGCGGGTGTTCGAATACCAGCCGACCAAGCTGCACACGAAGCTGTATGTGATCGACGACGCGGTCCATATCGGCTCGGCGAATTTCGATATGCGCAGCCTGTTCATCAACCTCGAACTGATGCTGCGGATCGAGGATGCGGCGTTCGCGGCACATGTCCGGGAGTATATCGACGGCGAAGTGGCGAAATCGACCGAGGTGACCAAGGCGCTGTACCAGGCGAACACCGGCTGGGTGCAGCGGTTGAAGCAGCTCGGTGCGTATTTCGTGGTCGCGGTGGTGGACCCGAGCTTGTCGCGCGGGCTGAATTTCGGGATCGACGAATAGGGAGCATTTTTCGATCCTCCCCCGCCAAGGGGAGGTGGCGCCGAAGGTGACGGAGGGGGAGGACACGGAACAGCGGTTGCACTTACCTCCCCCTCCGTCTGGCAAGAGCCAGCCACCTCCCCCTGGCGGGGGAGGATTGTTGGGTTCCGATAATCTCAAGTCACCAGCGCCGACGGCAAAGCCGCCGTCGGACGGGTTCGGCTTAGCCGACCCGCCGGCCGGGCCTGACGCTGCGCGGCGCTATCGCTCCGCGCAACGGCGCGGGCGTTGCCGCGCCTGCGTCAGTCCTTCCACGCCCAATACAACTGCGCCGGCGGCACGTTCCACCACTCCATATCGTGGTCGATCGAATCGAAATGCGGCGTCAGGAAGTCCTTCACCTTGGGCGAGAACTGATAGACCAGGAACGCGCCACCGGTCCGCAACACCGCATGCGTCGCCGCGGCGATCGCCGGGCCTACACCTGGGGGCAGCGTCGAGAAGGGCAGCCCCGACAACACGTAATCGGCCTTTTCGAAGCCGTGGTCGGCGACGATGGTTTCGACCTCGTCCGCCGACCCCAGCACCGCGAAGAAGCGCGGGTCGGTGATCGTGTGGCGGAGATACTGGATGAACTCGGGGTTGGTGTCGATGACCACCAGCTTGGCATCGGGCGCCATCCGGTCGAGGATCGGGCGGCAGAAGGTGCCGACGCCCGGGCCGTATTCGACGAACAGCTTGCAGTTCGCCCAGTCGACCGGGTCGAGCATTTTCCGAATCAGCTTGTCCGACGACGGCACGATCGATCCGACCATGACCGGATGTTTCAGGAACCCCGAAAAAAACATCTGCCACGGGGACGGCACGCCGGCGGGGCGACTGCGTGCACGCCGGGTGGCGGTGGTCGAACTGGGCATCGTGTTCCTTACGATCAGGGGTCCCGCACCGTGGCGGAGCTTTGCCCCTCCCGTCGCACGAATTCCGAACGCGTTTCAAGGGCCGCGGGTTGCATGCGGCGACGAACCGAAGTGGAAGTCGTGCGGCGACAAGTGGTTCCGCCGAGCGCCAACGCCGTTGCCAAGCCTGCGGCATCGCTTAAGCACAGGCCATGCACGACGATCGAACAGGAGAAGTGGCGGTCATTTTCGTGTCGTTTCGTAACGGCGCGGACATGATCGGCTATGCCGAGGCCGCGGCGGCGATGGATGCGCTCGCCACCGCGCAGCCGGGCTATCGCGGGGTCGACAGCGCACGCGAGGCGGACGGCATGGGGATCACCGTCAGCTATTGGGCGGACGACGCCGCCGCGATCACGTGGCGCGACCACCCGGAGCACGCCGCGATTCGCGAGCGCGGGCGGGCGCTCTGGTACGATCGCTATTCGGTGACCGTCGCGCGCGTCGAGCGCGGCTATGCCTGGGCGCGACCATGATCGGCGCGAAGATCGGCGGCGCGACCGAAGGTTCGAAGATCGACCGCCGCTTCGCACTGATGTTCCTCGTGATGCTGACGATCGCGGCGGGCAATACCGCGCTGCAATCGGTACTGCCCGCGCTCGGTCGCTCGCTCGGAGTCGCCGACAGCGCGGTGGCGGCGGCGTTCTCGGTGTCGGCGCTGCTGTGGGTGATCGCCGCGCCGTTCTGGGCGAACCGGTCGGACAGGCACGGCCGGCGGGCGATGATCCTGCTCGGCATCGGCGGTTTCAGCGTGTCGCTCGCGCTGTGCGGGGTGTTCCTGATGGCCGGGATCAACGCGTGGATCGGCGGCACGGCGGCGTTCCTGTGCTTCATCGGCGGGCGACTGATCTACGGGACGTTCGGTGCGGCCGCGCCGCCTGCGGTACAGGCGCTGGTCGCCGGCGAGACGACGCGCGAGGAACGGACCAAGGCGCTGACGCTGCTCGCCTCCGCGTTCGGACTCGGCACCATATTGGGGCCCGCGATCGCGCCGTATCTGATCCTCGGCTCGATCGGCGGAGTCGAGATCGGGCTGGCCGGCCCCGCGTTCCTGTTCGCGGTGTTCGGCGTCGCGGTGTGGATCACGGTGCGACGGATGCTGCCCGACGACAAGATCGTCGCCGCCCACGAGACGCATGGCGCGAGTTCGGCCTATCCCTCGATCGGTGGCGCGCCCACCGGCGCGTCGGTCGCCGCCGCGACGGGATCGCATGTCGAGCATGTCGGCTACACCGATCCGCGCATCCGCGCCTGGATGATCGCCGGGCTGGTGATGGGCCACGCGCAGGCGATGACGGGCCAGGCGATCGGTTTCCTCGTGATCGACCGACTCCACCTCGCGCCTGCGCTGGCGCTGGAGCCGACCGGCATCGTCCTGATGATGGGCGCCGGCGCCGCACTGCTCGCGCAATGGGGCATCATCCCACGGTTGAACCTGACGCCGCGACAGCTGGTGCTGACCGGGCTGGTGCTGGCCGCAGCCGGCACCGCGCTGACGGGAATAGCGACGTCGCTGTACACGATCGCGACCGCCTATGCGCTGGCAAGCCTCGGCTTCGGCTTCACGCGCCCGGGATTTACCGCAGGCTCGTCGCTCGCGGTCGGCGCCAACGCGCAAGGTTCGGTCGCGGGCAAGGTGACGAGCATCAACGGCGCGAGCTTCGTCCTCGGCCCGTCGATCGGTGTCGGCCTGTACGAGGCGCAGCACTCGCTGCCGTATCTGGTCGCGGGCGCGGCGTGCGTGGTGATGATCGCCTATGCCTGGGTGGCGCTGCGCGATGCAAAAGAAGGTTAGGGTGGGTTAGGCCAAGATCGCATCCGACGGGTGGCCGCGACGTGCCACTGCGTCGAGCAGAGTCGCCTCGAGCCGCCGCACGATCCGCACGAACGCGGCATCCTCACCCAATGCGCGCGCAAGAACGATCGCGCCCTGGATCCCGGCGACCGTTTCCTCTGCGAGCCGCATGGCCAGCGCCGGCGGAAGCCGGCCCGTTTCGAGGCAGTGCGCCAACGCCGATATCCAGCGCGTAAAGTAGCGCCTGATGCTGACCGCGAACAGGTCTCCGGAAGAGCCGAGACCGAGCCAGCCGACGAGGCATACCCTGCCTCCGGACTCGAAATACGCGGTGACGTCCGCGAACATCGCGGCGATCGACGATGCCGGGTCGCTTGCCTGCTCCAGGGCTGTGAAGATCGCCCTCGCGAACCACGCGTCTATGTCGGCGAGGACCGCCTCCATCATCTCCGCCTTCCCGCCGGGAAAGAAGTTGTAGAGGCTGCCCTTGCCGAGGCCGGTCGCTTTCGAGAGCATCGACAGGCTCGCGCCCTCGAAGCCGTGTTCGCGGAACGCCTCCGCCAGCGCCGGCAGGGCGTCCGTGCGATCGGTCAGGACGCGCTTCCCGCTCAGAGGTCGAGGTCGCTCAGCGAGGGGTGATCGTCCGGGCGACGGCCGAGCGGCCAGTGGAATTTGCGGTCGCTTTCCGCGATCGGCTGGTCGTTGATCGAGGCGATGCGGCGCGCCATCAGCCCGGCATCGTCGAATTCCCAATTCTCGTTTCCATAGGACCGGAACCAGCAGCCGTCGTCGTCACGCCATTCATAGGCGAACCGGACGGCAATCCTGTTGCCGTCATGCGCCCAGACTTCCTTGATGAGGCGATAGTCCAATTCTCGTGCCCATTTGCGCGTCAGGAAGGCGACGATCGCGTCGCGGCCGATCAGGAACTCGGTCCGGTTCCGCCAGACGCTGTCGGGCGTGTAGGCCAGCGACACCCTGTCGGGATCGCGGCTGTTCCAGGCATCCTCAGCCATCCGCGCCTTCTGTGCGGCGGTTTCGGAGGTGAACGGAGGCAATGGCGGACGGGACATGGCGACACCTGTAGCTGACTTGTACCGAACGGTACAACATGGTCGCCCAGGGTGCAATCCGTGCCCAAAGGCACGGCCGACCGGTTCGCCATCGGCACCTTTTCCACCCGGCCGAAACCGGGTGGGAGGCGAGGTTCAGTCGTCCGTCTTCTTGGGGAACGCGAAGCCGAGTGGCTGGATTGCCGTCGCATCCTGTTTCAGGCGGGCGGCCATCTGTTCGTATTCGCGCTCGGTTTCGGGGGTCACGCTGGCGCGCGACTCCTTCAGGGCGCCTTCGAAGTCGGCCATCGTCACGTCGGTCGAGTCGATCGAGCGACGCAAAGCGACCAGACCGGCGCGCCGAACGACGTCTTCCAGATCCGCGCCGCTGAAGCGGTCGGTGCGGTCCGCGAGACGATCGAGATCGACGTCGCTCGCCAGCGGCATCTTCTGCGTCTGGATGCCGAGGATGCGGCGGCGCCCGGCCTTGTCGGGGACGCCGACATAGACGAGTTCGTCGAATCGGCCCGGCCGCAGCAACGCCGGATCGATCAGGTTCGGGCGGTTGGTCGCGCCGATCACCACGACCGACTGCAGCTCCTCGAGCCCGTCCATCTCGGCGAGGATCGTGTTGACGACACGCTCGGTCACCTGGGGCTCACCTGCGCCGCTGCCGCGTGCCGGCACCAGCGAGTCGAGTTCGTCGATGAAGATCACGCACGGTGCGACCTGGCGGGCGCGCTGGAACAGCCGGGTGATCTGCTGCTCGCTTTCGCCGTACCATTTGCTGAGCAGGTCGGACGACTTGGTGGCGATGAAGTTCGCCTCCGCCTCGCGCGCGACCGCCTTTGCCAGCAGAGTCTTCCCGGTACCGGGCGGGCCGTAGAGCAGGAAGCCCTTGGCGGGGCGGATGCCGAGCCGGCGGAACGCGTCGGGGTTCTTGAGGGGAAGCTCGACGCCCTCCTTCAGCCGCATCTGCGCATCGTCGAGGCCACCAACGTCCGCCCAGCGCACGGTCGGCGCCTGCACCATGACTTCGCGCATCGCCGAGGGCTGGACGCGTTTGAGCGCGCCGAGGAAATCCTCGCGCGTGACCGACAATTCGTCGAGCACCTCCGGCGGGATCGTCCGTTCCTCGAGATTGAGCTTCGGCATGATCCGGCGGACCGCCTCGATCGCCGCCTCGCGGGCGAGCGCGGCGAGGTCGGCACCGACGAAGCCATAGGTGGTTCGCGCCAGTTCATCGAGGTCAACGCGGTCGCCGAGCGGCATGCCGCGTGCGTGGATGCCAAGAATTTCGCGACGGCCGCGCTCGTCGGGCACGCCGACGACGATCTCGCGGTCGAACCGGCCGGGACGACGGAGCGCCTCGTCGATTGCCTCGGGCCGGTTGGTGGCGGCGATCACGACGAGGTTCGCACGTGACTCGAGGCCGTCCATCAGCGTTAGAAGCTGCGCGACGAGTCGCTTCTCCGCTTCGCCGGACACCTGGCCGCGTTTTGGTGCGATCGAGTCGATCTCGTCGATGAACACGATCGAGGGTGCCGATTTCGCGGCTTCCTCGAACACTTCGCGCAGGCGCGACTCGGACTCGCCATAGGCCGAGCCCATGATCTCGGGCCCATTGATCAGGAAGAACTGCGCGTCGGATTCGTTGGCAACGGCGCGTGCGAGTCGCGTCTTGCCGGTACCGGGAGGCCCGTGCAGCAACACGCCCTTGGGCGGATCGACACCGAGCCGCTGGAACAGTTCGGGATAGCGCAGCGGCAACTCGACCATCTCGCGCAACTGGTCGATCGTCTGCGCCATGCCGCCGATATCGTCATAGGTGACGTCGGCGCGGCGCGCGGCCTGCGGCTCCTCATATTCGGAGCGCAGTTCGATCTCGGTATTCTCGTCGATATGCACCACGCCCTTGGGGCTGGCGGCGATCACTGCGAGACGGATCTCCTGCAATGCATATGCCGGCGCGTTCATGAACTGTTGGACGCCCGGCGGCATGTCGCCGACGCGCTGATGCCCGGCGGTCGCGACGATGTCGCCCTGACAGATCGGCCGGCCGAGA
Source organism: Sphingomonas sp. (assembly GCA_021154945.1). Taxonomy (GTDB): domain Bacteria; phylum Pseudomonadota; class Alphaproteobacteria; order Sphingomonadales; family Sphingomonadaceae; genus Sphingomonas. The sequence goes on along the minus strand of JAJNQF010000158.1, from coordinate 6,073 downwards.
AAGGGGCGCTTGAGCGCGTTGGTCGAGCCCTGGAGGCGGAGGTTCTGCTGGGCGGGCGCGAACACGACGCGGGTGGCGGGCTTCGACTCGGCCTTGCGCACTTCGACGAAATCGCCCGAGCCGACCCCGGCATTCGCACGCTGGAGCCCGTCGATGCGGAGGATGTCGAGGCCCTCGTCCTCGGGATAGGGCCCGACGGCGCGCGCGGGCGTGTTCTGCTTGCCGAGGATCTCGATCACGTCGCCCTCGCCGATCCCGAGCGTCGCCATCAGCGCGCGCGGCAGATGCGCGAGGCCGCGGCCACTGTCCTCGGGACGCGCATTGGCGACCTGGATTTTCCGCGTGGGGGTTTCGCTATCTGGCATTTCTGCTCCTTCGAACTCGTAGCGCGCGAGATAGGAGGCCGGTTCCGGGCTTGCGAGGACTTGAAATGGCGCGGGGGACCCCGGGCAGACAAAAAAAGGGCCGGCCAATGAAGGCCAGCCCATGAAAGTTTTTAGGAGAGGATGCCTGAAAGGCGAGGTCTTTTTGCGTCGAGACGGTTCATGTTGCAAGTGCGAAGGGATCAGCTACGATTGCGCTAACTGCAATCGCATGCATGAATGCGTCCAGCGGTCATTGTCACACTCGTCGAGTCGAAAGAGGAAACATGCGCAGGCTGCCGCCATTGGGGGCTATCGAGGCGTTCGTGCAGGTCGCGCGGCTGGGCTCGATCAAGGCCGCGGCCGAGGATCTGGCGCTGTCCGCCCCAGCGCTCAGCCGGCGCGTGCAGAGCCTGGAACGATTCATCGCCAAGCCTTTGTTCGCGCGCCGGCATCAGGCGATGGTGCTGAATGCGGATGGCGAGCGGTTGCTGGCACAGATTGCGCCCGTGCTCGATTCGCTGTCGGATGCGGTCGAATCGCTGACCAGCACGACCGAGGTGCTGCGGCTACGGTTGGGCATCCTGCCGCTTTACGCGTCGCAGAAGCTGTTTCCGCGGCTGGGCGAGTTGCGCAAGGCACATCCCGAACTGCACCTCGACATCGATACCGCGGCGCATCTGGTGTCGCGGCTCGGCGACGGCCTCGATGCGGTGATCGCCTTGTCGCGCGAGATCGATCCGTCGCTGTACGCGCGGCGGCTCGATCGCAATTCGGTGTATGTGATCGGTGCGCGCAGCCTGCTCGAGCGGGCGGACCCGATCACGCGGCCCGAACAGCTGTCGACCCTGACCGCGCTGGTCCACCGCGACATGACGGATACGTTCTCGGCATGGCGGACCGCGGCTGGGCTCGACGATATCGAGCCGCTGGCGATCGATCATTTCGATTCGGGCGCGCTGATGCTGGAGGCGGCCGCGCAGGGGCTCGGCGTCGCGTTCATGCACGCGAGCCATTTTGCGGATGCGAACGACCCGCGGCTGGTGCGGCTGTTCGATATCGAGGTGGAGAGCCCGTACAGCTACTGGTTCGTCTGCCGCCCGCGGGCGTTGCAGACCAAGCCGGTGCGGCTGTTCCACGACTGGTTGATTCGCACTTTGGCGGAAGTCTGACCGCTGCTCCCCTCCCGCTCGCGAGAGGGGTCGGGGAGGGGCGTCTCACACACACCGGACGCCGGTACGTACGTCGCGCCCTCCCCTAGCCCCTCCCGCAAGCGGGAGGGGAATTATGCTTACGCAGCGCGTGCCTTGATGATCTTGCCCGGGTTGCGCGGGGGCTCGCCCTTCGGCAGCGCGTCGACCAGGTCCATGCCGTCGGTGACCTGGCCCCAGACGGTGTACTGCTTGTCGAGGAAGCGCGCGTCGTCGAACACGATGAAGAACTGCGAGTTCGCCGTGTCGGGCTGGTTGGTGCGCGCCATCGAGCACACGCCGCGGACATGCGGCTCGGCCGAGAATTCCGCCTTGAGGTTCGGCTTGTCCGAGCCCGACATGCCGGTGCCGGTGGGATCGCCGCCCTGCGCCATGAAGCCCGGGATCACGCGGTGGAACACGACGCCGTCGTAGAAGCCGTCATTGGCCAGCTCGACGATCCGCTCGACGTGCTTGGGCGCGAGATCGGGGCGCAGCTTGATCGTGACGTCGCCGCCTTCGAGGGTCAGCGTCAGCGTTTCGGGGGTATCGGCCATTCATGTTCTCCTGAATTGATGCGCGGCAGATAGGGAGCCGCACTCCGACTGGCAAATGCGCACGCGTCGCGTTAGGGCCCAACCGCGCATCTTTTAAGGGAGGCAGCCATGAGCGAACTCGAGCTTCCCGAGGTCGAAACCGAAACCCAGCCCGAGACCCAGCTCGATCGCGACGACCATCTGCGGCCCGAATTCGTCCGGGCGGTGCTCGATGCGGTCGAGGATGGCGACGACGAGGCGGCGCGCGCGCTGGTCGAGCCGCTGCACCCGGCCGACATCGCCGATCTGTTCGAGCTGACCCCGCAGGAGGATCGCGCCGCGCTGGCACGCGCGGTCACCGACCTGCTCGGCGGCGACGTGTTCGCCGAGATGAACGATTACGTCCGCGAGGACCTGATCGATGCGCTCGAGCCGCACCAGGTCGCCGATCTCGCGTCCGAACTCGATACCGACGATGCGGTCGCGATCATCGAGGACATGGACGAGGACGAGCAGCGCGCGGTGCTGCGCGCGCTCGATCCTGACGATCGCGCCGCGATCGAGGAGGCGCTGAGCTACGCCGAGGAATCCGCCGGCCGCCTGATGCAGCGCGAGCTGATCGCTGTCCCTGAGCATTGGACGGTCGGCGACGCGATCGATTATCTGCGCGGCCATGAGGAGCTGACGACCGATTTCTGGGAAATCTTCGTCGTCGATCCGGCGCACAAGCCGATCGGCACATGCCAGCTGTCGTGGATGCTGCGTACCCCACGCGGAATCGCGATCGCCGACGTGATGAAGCGCGAGCAGACGCTGATCCCGGTCGACATGGACCAGGAGGAGGTCGCGCTGCGCTTCCAGAAATACGCGCTGATCTCGGCCGCGGTCGTGGATCATGGCGGGCGGCTGGTCGGCATGATCACGGTCGACGACATCGTCCACATTATCTCCGAAGAGGCGGGCGAAGATACGCTGCGCTTGGCCGGCGCGGGCGACGGCGACATCAACGAGCCGATCCGGCTGACCGTGCGGACGCGGTTCACGTGGCTGGTGGTCAATCTCGGCACCGCGATGGTCGCGTCGTCGGTGGTCGGGCTGTTCCAGGGGACGATCGCGAGCTTCGCGCTGCTCGCGGTGCTGATGCCGATCGTCTCGGGGATGGGCGGCAATGCGGGGACGCAGACGCTGGCGGTGGTGGTGCGGGCGCTCGCGACCAACCAGCTGACGAGTTCGAATACCGCGCGGATGATCGGGCGCGAGTTCAGGATCGCCGCCGCCAATGGCGTGATGCTGGGGGCGCTGATCGGGTGCGGGACGTATGTGATCTTCCACAACCTGAATCTGTCGATCGTGATCGCCGCGGCGATGCTGACCAACAATCTGACCGCGGGGCTGAGCGGGGTGCTGGTGCCGGTAACGCTCGACAAGTTCCGGATCGATCCGGCGGTGTCGTCGGCGGTGTTCGTGACGACGATGACCGACACGATGGGGTTCTTTTCGTTCCTCGGGCTGGCGTCATTATGGGGTCTGCACGGTTGATCGTCGCTTTTTAGAGCCCATTTCCAGTCACATGCCGCTCCACCTCACCAAAGTCGCGTTCGGCGCGGAAAGCGTCGACCACCTCGCCGAGCGGCTCCGGCTGCGCGGCGAGGAAGGGCCGGTGTTTCTCACGACGCGCTATCTGCCGAAGCGGCATGAGGAAGTCGCGGGTCAGGGTTCGATGTTCTGGATCCTCAAGCACCAGCTGATCGCGCGCTCGCCGATCCTGGGCTTTGGCGAGGCCGAGGGTGGGCGCGTAGCGATCCATATCGATCCGAAGCTGGTGCTGGTTCAGGCGCGGCCCAAGCGTGCGCACCAAGGCTGGCGGTATCTGGAAGGGGCGGATGCGCCGCTCGATCTGGGGGGCGATGCGACCGGGCTGGATGTCATGCCGCCGGCGTTGATGACCAAGCTCGCGGAGTTGGCGCTGATCTGAGGGGCTGGCCTCTCGGGGAGAGAGGTGGCTTTGGTTCGAGCGGTTTGGTCGCCAACGGGCCTACCCACCCCCAACCCCTCCCTTTCAGGGAGGGGAGCCTGTTGAGCCCCATGCTGCCGAACTTCCAGCCGCGGCGGCCAGCCATCCTGCCAAGCCCGTCATCCCAGCGAAAGCTGGGATCTCATCATGGGCCGACCGTCACCTGCCCCGCGGGATACCCCAGCTTTCGCTGGGGCGACGGCGCGGTGGGCGGCGGGAGTGGTGAATGGCAGCATGGCGGAGGTGACGCAAAATCCAGAACGCGTGCTGCTCCCCTCCCTGAAAGCGAGGGGTTGGGGGTGGGTCGGCCCGTTGTTCGAACGCCTTGACCGCCAAGCCGCAGCCCCGCCCCTGCATCTCAGGAAGTAGGGCCCGCCTTCCCACACACCACCGGCCCACCGGTCGCCGCATCCACCCGGCATTTCGCGTTGCCGGTGACCGTGACCGTCCCCAGCCCGCTGTTCGTCACCTGTGCGGTGTAGCGCGCGGCCGCCTTGGTCTCGCCGACGCCATCCAGATGCACGGTCAGGTCGTCGACCGCGAGCGCCGACGCGTCGATCGCGCCCGGCCCGCTCGTCACCAGCCGCGCCCTTGCCGCGCGGCCGGCGAGCGTCATCTGGCCGGTACCGATCAGCGTCGCGTTCAACTGGTCGGTGTCGGCGGCCGCGAGCGACATGCTGGAGTTACCGCTGACCGTGACGTCGACTCGCATCCCGCGCATCCTGGCGATCGTCAGCCGCCCACCGGCTGCGACGCTGGCTGAGGTCAGTCCGGGCGTCGACAAATTGATCACGATCGGCGCCGAGCCCCTCGTGCGCGGCTGTTCGCCCCAGCCGCCGGTGCCCTTGCGCACCGACAGCGTGGTGCCGTCGACGCGAACCGCCACGGTTTCGGTCATGCGGGAATCGCCGGTGATCGTCGCGCGCGGCGAGCCGATCGTGACGCGCACTTCGAACGGCCCCTCGACGCGCACCCGGTCGAAGCTGCCGACCGAGACCGTCCGGCTGGCCGCGGATCCTTGCGCGAACGCCGGCGAGGACAGGAGCAGCAGTGGCGCGAGCAGGTATCTCATGCCCGCGACCGTCGCCGCTCCCGCCGATCTTCGCAAGCCGTGCCGCGCAAGTCAGCTTCCGCAGCGGACGCTGCCGGAGCCCATCTTGGAAACCGTGCAGCGCGAACGCGGCCCGAGATCGACGTCGCCCGAGCCCATCATGTCGACCTCCGCGGGGCCATCGACCACCGCGCGGACGCTGCCAGAACCGGCGATCTCGACCTTGGCGGACTTCGCCTGGAGCTTCGACGCCTCGACATTGCCCGAGCCGGCGATCTCGACGCTCAGATCGCGTGCGGACCCGCTGGCGCGCGCGGTACCGGAGCCCCCGATCGAGAATTTCGCCGATTCCACCTGCACCGCGGCGATCGTCAGGTTGCCCGACCCTGCGATCCCGCCCTCGAACGCGCTGCCCTCGACGCGGTCCACCGCCATGTTGCCGGAGCCTGAGACGTTCGCCTCGGTCAGCCGCGGCAGCGTGACGTACACCTTGACGTTCGCCCCCTTGCTCCAGCCGAAGCCCGTGCCGTTCTTGCGCCCGATGTCGAGCGTGTCGCCGTCGCGCTCGATCCGAAGTCGGTCGAGCTGCTCGCTCGGTCCCTCGGCGCGGACCGAGAAGCCGGTGCCGACGCGCACGTCGACATCGTCCGAGCCGCGCAGGTCGATCTGGTCGAAATCGGTGACCTGGAAGGTACGGGTCGTACCCGACCCCGCCGCGGCGACCCCCGATCCCTCCTTGTCGTCGTTCCAACTGAACGAGCAGGCGGCGAGAGGTATGATCAGCCCGAGCGCAAGAAAGTTCATCGCATCTTCCTGTGTATTGTTTGAGCAATACACCTGATCGAGAGGGCTGCAAAGCGAAATTGCGCGGGCGGCGGACGTGAGCTCCCTAGAATCCTCCCCCGCCAGGGGGAGGTGGC
>JAJNQF010000129.1 GCA_021154945.1 Sphingomonas sp. | reverse complement strand
GAACGCGGACCTGCTCGGCGATTATGTCCGCGCGACGATCGTCGACAACGGCCCCGTGCCGCGCATCCCGCCGATGCGCGTGCTCGGCGGGATCGAGGCGCAGGGCGACCGGATCAACGGCCGCGTCGAGGTGGAGCATGTGTTCGACCAGAACCGGATCGCCGCGTTCGAGACGAAGACCAACGATTATACGATGGTCAACGCGTCGATCGGGTTGAGCCCGTTCGGGAAGGATTCGAAGACGACGCTGCTGCTGAGCGCGAACAATTTGTTCGACGTGAACGCACGGCGCGCGACGAGCTTCCTGAAGGACTTCGCACCGCTTGCAGGTCGTGATTTCCGCGCGACCCTACGCTTCGGGCTGTAAAAGCCGCTACACGCCGCCTGCCCGTCACCCCAGCGAAAGCTGGGGTGACGGGCAGGGAGACGCGCTGGACCATCGCTGAAGACAAAGCCCCCGCAGAAGGGACAGTGCTTCATCCCCAACATGAAACAAATGTCATTTTCGGGTTTACGCCGCCCCGCCCCCGCCGCTAGGAGAAATTCTTCTAACGGGTGGCAAGGTAATGATGCGGAAGGCTATTTCTCTTTCCGTGGGCGCGTGCCTGCCGCTGTTGACGGCGTGCAACCAGCACCAGTCGACGCTTGCCCCATTCGGTGAGGAGGCGGACAAGGTCCTCTCGATCACCATCGTCCTGGTCATCGGTGCCGTCATTCTCGCTGGCGGCCTCGCGCTGCTCATGCGCCATGCGATGCGCGCGCCCGAGGGGCGGCTGACGCACAAGGGGGGCATGAAGCTGGTGCTGTGGCTCGGCGGCATCGGCCCTTCGATCATCCTGCTTGCGCTGCTGCTCTACGCGCTCCCTGCGATGCGCCCGCGCGAAGTCGCCAACGGCGATCTCCGCCTCGGCGTCGAGGGCGAGCAATTCTGGTGGCGGGTCCGCTATGCCCCGCCCGGGGGATCGGTGGTCGAGGCCGCGAACGAACTCCGCCTCCCCGTCGGCCGCACGGTCGAGCTGTCGTTGCGCAGCCCCGACGTCATCCACAGCTTCTGGGTGCCTGGCCTCGCCGGCAAGATGGACATGATCCCCGGCCGCACCAACCGCCTCGTCGTCCGCGCGACCAAGGCCGGCACGTACCGCGGCGTCTGCGCCGAGTTTTGCGGGCTCGGCCATGCGCTGATGGCGTTCGACGTGATCGCGATGGAGCCCGCCGCGTTCGAGCGCTGGCTCGCCGAGCAGGCCCGCCCCGCGACCGTCACAGCCTCCCCCGGCGCGCGCTTGTTCGCGAGCTATGGCTGTAGCGGTTGTCACAGCGTCCGCGGTGTCGGACCGGTCGCGAAGATCGGCCCGGATCTCACGCATTTCGGTTCACGCCCGACACTCGCCGCCGGCGTGCTGCCGATGACCCAGGCCAACATCGCCGGCTTCGTCCGCAACCCGGCCAAGACCAAGCCGGGCGTTCGGATGCCCGCCTTCCCGCAGATGTCGGCCGCCGAAGCCGACCAGATCGCCAGCTATCTTCAGGGGCTCAAATGACCACCGAGAGCGCCCAGTACGTCGCCCCCGACCAGAACGATCCCGCGGTCCGCAAGGGCCAGGAGGATCGCCTGCGCGAAGTGTGGAAGCCGCCATCGGGGTGGTTCTTCCGCTGGACCGACGTCAACAACAACCGGATCGGCGTGTGGTACACGCTGACCGCGTTCGGCTTCATGCTGTTCGCAGGCGTGCTCGCGCTGATCATGCGCACGCAGCTCGCGGTGCCGAACAACGACCTCGTCACCGCGAACACCTTCAACCAGCTGTTCACGCTGCACGGCTCGATGATGATGTTCCTGTTCGCGGTGCCGATGTTCGAGGCGGTGTCGATCATTCTGTTGCCGCAGCTGCTCGGCGCGCGCGACCTGCCGTTTCCGCGACTGTCGGGGTTCGGATATTGGAGCTTCCTGATCGGCGGCGTGTTCGTGTCGGGCTCGATCTTCTTCGATGCGGCACCCGATGGCGGCTGGTTCATGTACCCGCCGCTGACGACGCGCACCGACCTCAGCGGGCTCGGCGCGGATATCTGGATGCTGGGGCTGAGCTTCATCGAGGTGTCGTCGGTCGCCGCGGCGGTCGAGCTAATCGTCGGCGTGCTGAAATGCCGCCCGCCCGGCATGCGCCTCAACCTGATGCCGCTCTACGCCTGGTACATCCTGGTCGTCGCGGTGATGATCCTGTTCGCGTTCCCGCCGCTGATCGCGGGCGACGTGCTGTTCGAGATGGAGCGGCTGCTGAACTGGCCGTTCTTCAACGCGGAGAAGGGCGGCGATCCGCTCCTCTGGCAGCACCTGTTCTGGATCTTCGGGCATCCGGAAGTCTACATCGTCTTCCTGCCGTCGATCGCGCTGTTCGCGATGCTGATCCCGACGTTCGCGCAAAGACATTTGCTCGGCTATCCGTGGATCGTGCTGGCCGCGGTCGGCACCGCATTCCTGAGCTTCGGGCTGTGGGTCCACCACATGTTCACCACCGGGCTGCCGAAGATCAGCCTCGCCTTCTTTGCGGCCGCGTCGGAAGCAGTGGCGATCCCGACCGGGGTGCAGATCTTCGTGTTCATCGCGACTTTGTGGGCTGGCAACGTCAAGAAATCGACGCCGCTGCTGTACGCGAGCGGAAGCCTCGCCGTGTTCGTGATCGGCGGCCTGACCGGTGTGATGGTCGCGGTCGCGCCGTTCGATTGGCAGGCGCACGACACCTATTTCATCGTCGCGCATCTCCACTACGTGCTGATCGGTGGTACGCTGCTGCCGCTGTTCGCCGGGCTGTATTATTACTGGCCGCTGGTGACAGGGAAGAAGCTCAGCGACAAGCTTGGGCGGATCGCGTTCTGGATCATGTTCGTGGGCATGAATCTGACCTTCTTCCCGATGCATCTGTCCGGCCTGCTCGGCATGCCGCGCCGCGTCTTCACCTATCCGGAAGAACTCGGGATCGGCGGGCTGAACCTTGCCTCGACGATCGGGTCGTACATGTTCGCAGCTGGCGTCGTGATCGTCTGCATCGACCTCGCGCTTTCACCGCGCCGTCCGAAGGCACCGCGCAATCCGTGGAATGCGGGCACGCTCGAATGGCTCGCGCATCCGGACGACGAGGATTGGGGTATCCGTTCGGTGCCGCTGATCGAGAGCCGCTATCCGATCTGGGACCAGAAGAACTTCGTCCAGAAGGTCGACGAGGGGCGCTTCTTCCTGCCCGATGCGGAGGAGATGCGGCGCGAGTCGATCATCACCACCGTGCTCGACGCGCGCCCCCTCCAGGTGATCCGCCTCGGTACGCCGAGCGTGAAGCCGATGATGACCGCGGTCGCCCTGGCGGGCGTGTTCATCCTGACGACCTACCATCTGTATATCTGGTCGGCGGTCAGCGGCGTCGCGACGCTCGCCTGCGTGCTGTGGTGGCTGTGGACCGGCACCGCCGAGATCCCCGAAAAGCCGACCAAGCATATCGGCCATGGTATCGAGGTGCCGCTCTACACCTCCGGGCCGTCGGCGCCGGGCTGGTGGGCGATGTTCATCACGATGATGGCGGATGCGACCGCGTTCTCTGGCCTCGTGTTCGGCTATTTCTTCTTCTGGACGATCCACAATGATTTCCCGCCGAGTGGAGTTGGGCTCAACGGGCCAGGCGTGTTCTGGCCGATGGTCGCGCTCGCGCTGACCTTAACCGGCTGGGCCGCAACCGTCGGCGCGCGCGAAGTGCATCGCCGCGGCAACGTCGGTGCGGGCCGGGCGCTGCTGGTGGTCGGGATCGTCGCGACGCTGGCGAGCCTGTTCGCCGGGCTTGCCGGACCGTGGTATTCGGGGCTCGATCCCGAACTCCACGTCTATCCCGCGATCGTCTGGACGTTGGCGATCTGGACCGCGGTGCATGCCGCGATCGGGGTCATCATGCAGGCCTACACGCTCGCCCGCAGCCTCGCGGGGAAGATGACGCCGGTCTATGACGCGGACCTGCGCAACATCACCGTGTACCACCATTTCCTCGCGCTGACCGGCATCGTGACGTTCTGCACGATCGGCCTGTTCCCGGGGGTCGCATGACCGAGCCAAAGTCCAGCCGGAAGTCCGAGTCCGACCGAAAGCATTGGGCGCGCGACCTAAAGGTGACGCTCTGGACCTTGATCGTCCCGCCGACGATCTGGGCCGTACATTTCCTGTTCTGCTACCTATGGGTGGCGGTGACCTGCGCAAAATCGCCGACCCCGGGGACCGCCTTGACCGGCTTTCCCCTTGCGACGCTAATCGCGACGATCGTGGCGCTGCTGGCGATCGTCGCGGCGGGCTATATCGCGCGCGTCCAGTCCGAGACGCCAGGCGATCCGGCCCCGCACGAACAGGGCACGGCGATCGACCGCCTGCGCTTCCTCGCGCTGTCGACGCGGTTGCTGGCGGGGCTGAGCTTCGTCGCGGTGATCTTCACGGCACTACCCGTCATCATGTTCGGCGATTGCCGATGAGACGGGTGCCGACGAGACGCGCGAGCCTTGCGCTGGGCGTCGCACTCGTCCCGATCGGCTGGGCGTTCGCCGCCGCGCCGCTCGGCATGGTCGGGCACATGACGGGCCACATGATCGCAGTCGCGGTCGCGGCACCGTTCCTGGCGTACGGCATCGCCGGCAGCCGCTTCGATCCGGCCGAGCGCTGGCCCGCGGTCGTGACCCCGCTCGCAATGTCGCTCGTCGAACTGGTCGTTGTGTGGCTCTGGCACCTCCCCGCGCTCAGATTGCGCGTCGACATGCAGCCGGTTGCGTTGCTGATCGAGCAGGCAAGTTTCCTCGCGGCTGGCGTGCTTCTCTGGAGCGCAGTTCTCGGCACGCGCACCGGCGGCGCGAGCGATCGACGCGCGTCGGGTGTCGCGGCGATGTTGCTGACCTCGATGCACATGACGCTGCTCGGCGCGCTGATCGGCCTCGCCCCGCGCCCGCTCTACGCGATGATGGAGATGCACCCGGCAATGCACGGTCTCGACGCCCTCGAAGACCAGCAACTCGGCGGCGTCGTCATGCTGATGGTCGGCGCGGCGAGCTATTTCATCGGCGGGCTCGCGATGCTCGGCGGACTATTGAAGACACGGAGCGCGACGGCATGACGATCCGGATCACCTGGGCGCGCGCAATCGCCACCCTTGTCGCGCTGGCGCTCGCCGGGCTGTTGTTCGCCTGGTCGGGCGTGTTCAACATCGCCGCGTCGTCGGGCCATTGGAAGATCACCGACTGGTTCCTCCACTGGACGATGCGCAACTCGGTCCGCACTTACGCCGCCGTCACCGCTCCCGACGATCCCAAGGCGAACGACGGCCTCGTCAGCGCCGCCGGCCACTTCAAGGCAAGCTGCGCCTCGTGCCACGGCGCCCCCGGCGTGTGCCCGCTTCCCGTGATGCAGTCCGCGACGCCGCCCGCGCCGAACCTGTCGATCAACGCGCGCGAATGGACCGACAAGCAGATCTTCTGGATCCTCAAGCACGGCGTCAAATACACCGGCATGCCCGGCTGGGCTGCCAAGGGCCGCGACGACGAGGTCCGCCGCATGGTCGCCTTCGTCCGCCTGCTGCCCGAGATGACACCCGCAACCTATCGCTCGCTGACCGAAGTCCCGGGTGTTTCCGATGCCAGGATCACGACTTGCGCCGGCTGTCATGGCGCAGACGGACAAGGCCGCGGCCAGCCCGACATGCCCGTGCTCGGCGGCCAGAGCCCGGCCTATCTCCGCGCTGCGCTGGAGGCCTATGCGACCGGCAAGCGCCAGAGCGCCGTTATGGCGAACGCCGCCGCGACGCTGACCCCGGCCGAAATGAAACGGCTGGCCGACCACTTCGCCGCGATGCCGGGCCTCGGCCGCGCAACGCCGTCGGGCTCGACCGAAGCCGCGAAGATCGCCCGCGAGGGGTTGCCGAAGGTGCAGCTCCCCGCCTGCGCGAGCTGCCACGCTCCCGGCAAGCCCTACCCCGTCCTTGCCGGCCAGCGCGCTAGCTACATCGCCCAACGCCTACGCAACTGGCGCGGTGATGAGACGGTGGTCGACGCGCGGAAGTCGCAGGCGACGATGCCGGTCATTGCCCGCCGTATCCCGGAAGACATGATCGACCCGCTCGCCCGTTATCTCGCAGGCCGCTGATCCTTCAGCTTTTCGCGGGCAACATCTCGATCGACACGGAACGTTCGCCGAGCACATCGGCGAGCCGTTCGCCGGATGAGAGCCCGGTGTCGCCCCACCAATCGCGGGCATCGATCCGGTCGAGATGGCGCTCGGCACAGCGGAGCGGAACGACGCAGCGCAGGCTTGCCTCCTTGCCGACCCGCCGAAACGCAATCACCCGATCCGCGCGAAGGCCGGTGACGGCGACCGCCTCGTAGCGGCCCTCCGAGAACAAGGTCGGGTGATCCCTTCGCATCGCGAGAAGCTGCCGAATCAGCGCCATCTTCGCTGGCGTTTTGCCGTCCAACGATGCCTGCAGTCGCGCGTAATCTACCGGTCGCCGATTGTCGGGATCGACCAGGCTCAGATCGGTGGTCTCAGTTCCTTGATAGAGGTCTGGCACGCCGGGCACGGTGTAGCGCAGCGCGACCTGTGCGAGGCCGTTCGCCTCCGCCGCGGGTGCGATCTGCGCGATGAACGCGGTCATGTCGTCGAGGAAGGCCTTCGACCGCTCGGGATCGAGCAACGCGCGGGCCAGATCGTGGCAGCGGCTCTCGTACGCCTCGTCCGGCGCCTCCCACGAGGACCGTAGCTTCGCCTCGCGCAACGCCTTTTCCTGCCACGCGACGATCCGCTTGGCGAAATCCGCCAGTCCCTGGGCGTCCGATGCCGTCAGCTCCTCAGGCCATGCGCCGAACAGCGTCTGGAACAGCATATAGGCGTCGGCAGGATCGACCCCGTCGGCAAACGGCGCGGCGAGTTCGTGCCATCGTTGCACGCGCGCGCGCCAGAGGTCGGGCACTTCGCTCAACACCGCGAGCCGTGCCCGGACGTCTTCGCCACGCTTATGGTCGTGCGTGGCGGTCGCGAGCATCGCCGCCGGCCAATAACGGGCGCGATCGACCATTGCCGCGTGGAAGTCGTCGATCTCCAGCGACATGCGTGCAGCGTCGAACCCCACGTCATTGCGCGAGAGCAGGCGGCCGTAGCGGTAGAACGCGGTGTCCTCGACCGCCTTGGCGGCGATCGGTGCGGAGAGTTGCTGGAACTTGCGCACCGCCTCGGCCGCGAGCTTGGACTCCCCGGAACCCTCGCCTGCCAGCCATGCGAGCATACGATCGACCACTGCGGTCTCGCCTGGTGGGACGAACTGCGCGATGCGCTGGCGAACCGTCTCGCGGATCGCGGCGTCCGCTGCCGGGGCGGCGTCGCCTGTTCCGTAGGTGCGATAGACCGGGAAGACCCAGAGCAGTCGCTCGATCGCGCGGTCGAGCATGCCGCGGGTAAGCCCGTCGCATTCGGGCGTCGAGCGGGCGAGTGCGACGAAGGCCTCGACGCTGCTCCGGTGCTGCGCGTGGAACTGCCACGCAAGCAATTCCTGCCGCGCGCGCAATTCCTCGGGCGCGAAGTCCGGGGAGCGGCCACTGATATCCGCCCAGAGTTCGGCGAGCGGTTCGGCACCGGCGGGCGCGTGGAGCAAGGCCGTCACCTGCTCCATGAAGTCGTACCCACTGGTGCCGTCGACGCCCCAGTCGCTGCTGAGCGGTTCGCCGTCGGCGAGGATCTTCTCGATGACGATGTACGCCCGACCGGTTGGCGCATCGGCGGGACGTTCAATCGCATCGAGCCTTGCACGGAGTTGACGACAATAGCCGGCGGGGTCGGTCAGGCCATCGACGTGATCGACGCGAACACCGTCGATCAGTCCCTCGGCGTACAGTCGGAAGTAGAGCGCGTGCGTGGCGTCGAACACGACCGGGTCTTCGGCGCGGAGGCCGGCAAGGTCGTTGATCGTGAAGAACCGCCGCCAGTTGAGTTCATCGTTGGCGACGCGCCACGATGCGAGGCGGTAATGCTGGCGATCGACGAGCGCGGCGATGTCGTCGGTTGCTGCGGTGGCCTGATCCTCGTCGCGGATCGGCAGGCGATGTTCGCCATAGGCTTCGAGGACATACCGACCGTCGACCTGCTCGACTTTGATCGCGCCACTCGCGAGCGTCTCGGCGAGCGGATCGCCCAGGATCGGGAGGACCAGCTTCTCGCGCCAGTCGATATCGAAGTAGCGCGAAAATTCGCTTGATTGGCCGTGCGTTAGGACGTCATTCCACCACGCGTTCTCACCGCCGGCGACACCCATATGGTTGGGGACGATGTCGATGATGACGCCCATGTCGCGCGCACGGAGGGCGGCAACGAGGCTGCGGAACGCCTCTTCGCCCCCGAGCTCGGGATTGATGCGGGTCGGGTCGACGACGTCGTAGCCGTGGGTGGACCCGCTGCGGGCGGTGGTGATCGGCGAGGCGTAGAGGTGGCTGATCCCAAGTGTGTCGAGATACGGCACCAGCGCCTCGGCATCGGCGAAGGTGAAGTCCTTGTGGAACTGGAAGCGATAAGTTGCGCGCGGCGTCGTAGGGGGGGTCATGCGGGTCTCGCGGCGTTGAGCGTGTCGATGCGGGCGGCGACGGCGGGGCGTTGGAGCAGTGCCTCGGTCATATCCGGCAGGCGGCGTCGCCAATTGGGGTGTTCGTCGATCGTGCCGGGGAGGTTGGGCTGCTCGATCACCCCCGCCAGATCCTCGATGGGTATGATCGCGAGCGCACACGGCGTGCTAGCGACATGCGCGATTGCGGCATCGACGACCGGGTCGGTGTCATTGAGCGATGGCTGCTTCGCGCCCGTGTCGAAAGCGGACCAGAGTGCCGCGCGATCGTCCGCGCGGGCTGCCCGGTCTGCGGGTTCGTCGATAGCGTCGGACTTGCGGCCGAGGTCCCACGTCCAGTCGATGTCGCGGCCGCTCCACCAACCCGCGATTGTCGCGAGGTCATGTGTGCCGGTCATCGCGACCGCGTCGGGCGACCATTTCGCTAGGGGCACGAAACCGTCCGCGTCGCGCTCGAACCAGAGTACGCGCATGCCGAGCATGTGGCACGCATCCATCGCCTCGCGGAACCCGTCGGGAACAGTGCCGAGGTCTTCGCCGATGACGATAGCCTTCGCCCGCTGCGATTCCATCGCGATGATCCGCATCATGTCGTCGAACGGCATGTCGAGGTACGCGCCCTCTGCGGCGGACGCGCCTTCGGGGACGATCCAGAGGCGGCGGAGACCGAAGGCGTGGTCGATGCGGATGCCGCCGGCATGCGCCAAGGCCGCGCGGATCGTCGCGATGAACGGGGCGAACCCGGTATCGCAGAGCGCGTGCGGGTCGAAACCGGTGATGCCCCAGCTTTGGCCGTCCGGGCCCAGCGGATCGGGTGGCGCGCCGATCGAGAGGCCGGTGAGCAGATCGCTGCGTCGGCTCCAGCCGTGGCTGCCACCCGGGTCCATGCCGACGGCGAGGTCGGCGATCAGGCCGACCGCCATGCCTGCATCCTTCGCGGCCTTTTGCGCGGCGTCGAGGTCGCGGCGAGCGAGCCATTGGAGGAAGACGTAGTAGGTGACGTCATCGGCATGTTCGGTGACGAAGCGGCGGACGGCCGGGCTGGCGGGATCGTGATACGCGGCCGGCCATTGCTGCCAACCCCGCGCGCCGGAGGTCGCGAGGAAATGCGCGTGGAGCGCGTCGAACTCGGCGTGGCGTTCGAGGTCATCGCCCCCTACGTGCCTGTATGCGTCGAGGGTTTTGCCAAGTTGTTGAGAATCTTGGTCGAAGGTCTTGCGAAGGCGTGCGAGCTTTGCAGGTATCGCGCTCTGCCAGTCTATCAAGTCGGGCGCGGGGTCGTTCGACGTCCCGGCGAACGCGGACGCGTCGGCATAGAGGCCGTTGAGGAATTGGCGACTGGATGGCGCGTAAGGGCTGTACCGGCTGGCGTCGGCGGGGAAGAGAGCGTGGGTCGGACTGATCGCGAGCGCGTCGGCGCCACGCTCGCCGAATGCTCGCGCGGTCTCCGCGAGTGTGCCGAAGTCGCCGAATACTTTGGCAGTCTCGCTGCGTAGGCTGGGAACCTGGACTGCGGGCGCCCAGATTTTGCGCCCCGGTACGGCATCGGCGATCGTGTAGCAGCGGCGCGGGGCGACGAGCAGATCGATCACGTCGTCGCCGATTTCTAGACGATGATAGCCGGTGTGCTCGATGGGCTTCAACAAGCCTCGGTCGATCGCAACCGACGTCCGCGTCCCGTTTTCCAGGGTGAGTTCGGCCTCGCCCGATAGCGGCGTCGCAAGCTGGATCGGATCACCGACGTCGACGGACAGGAAGCGGGGCGCTCGCGCAGTCCTGACTGCGATAGCGGCGAGGCTTTCTGCGATCTGCGTGGCGCTCGCGGATGGGTGGCCGAGGCGATCGAGGATCGCCCGCAACGCCTCGTCCGACACCGTCTGACGGCGACCGGCCGCGTCATGCCATTCGAGTTGCAGACCGGCGGCGGTCGCCAGTGCTCTTGGATCGCTCATCGTTCCAGCCAGACCGCGACGCTGCCGGATTCGCCCAGTTCGCCGTCGGCGAAGATCGGTGCGGCTTCGATCTCCGGGAACGCCACAGCCTCATCGCCAAGGTTAAGCGCGATCGTGAGCACCGCGCCGTCGGCCATCTTCCAGCGGGCGACGACGGCCCCCTCCCCGATCGCTTCTGCGCAGATCGCGGTCGTGCCGCGCAGGCGAGGAATGATCGCGTCGTGGCGGATTTTCAACAGGTTGCGGTATAGGTCTTGCCATCTGGGCGCATCGGGGCCGGGTTCTGCGCGCGACCGATGGAAGGTTTCGTGCGCGTTCGGATCGGGGATCGCTTCGCGTGCTTCGGGGTCGGCGAAGGCGGCGAACTTGGCGAATTCCTTGCGCCGGCCATCGCGCACCGCGTCCGCCAGCTCGTCGTGGAAGTCGGTGAAGAACAGGAACGGGCTTTCACTGCCGTGCTCGTCGCCCATGAACAGCAAGGGAATTTGCGGCCCTAGCAGGAGCAAGGCGGTGGCTGCGCGGAGCTTCTGATGGTCGGCGAGCAGCGTCAGGCGTTCGCCCATCGCGCGATTGCCGATCTGGTCGTGGTTCTGGAGGAACGCGACGAACGCGGTCGGCGAGAGGTGCGCGCTCGGCTTCCCGCGCGGCTTGCCGTCGTGGTTGGGCGAGCCCTCCCCCTGATAGATGAAGCCTTCGCTGAGGCAGCGTGCGAGGCGTTCGGCCGGACGATCTGAAAAATCAGCATAATAGGCGCTGGTTTCGCCGGTCAGCAGGACGTGGAGGACGTTGTGGAAGTCGTCGTTCCACTGCGCGTCGAACGCGTCCGAGTGCAGACGCTCGGCGTCGTTCCCTTCGTTTTCGAGGACGAGATGGACGTGCCGGCCCGCCGTCTTCTCGCGGAGTTCGGCGGCCATCGCGTCGAGAAAATCGTCGTTCGCGATCGCGTGGACAGCGTCGAAGCGGAGGCCGTCGAAGCGGTATTCGTTCAGCCACATCAGCGCGTTGTCGACGAAGAAGCGGTGGACCGGCGCCTGATCGACCGCGACCGCGCCGCCCCAGGGGGTATCGACGTCGGCGTTGAAAAAGCCCTGCGCATACGCGCCGAGGTAGTTCCCGTCAGGCCCGAAGTGATTGTAGACGACGTCGAGGAACACGGCCAGGCCAAGCTCGTGGGCGCGATCGACCAGCGACTTCAGTTCGTCGGGCGTGCCGTAGCTTTCGGCGGGAGCGTAGGGTAGCACGCCGTCATAGCCCCAGTTTCTCGTGCCACTATAGGCGTTTACGGGCATGAGTTCGATGGCCGTCACACCCAGCGCCGCGATAGTCGGGAGGTGATCGACAACGCCCGCAAAGCCGCCGAGCGCGCCAACATGGACCTCCTGAATGACCATCTCTTCCCACGGACGGCCGCGCCAGTCTGCTGTGCGCCAGTCGTAGGCGGCGTGATCGACGACGACGCTCCACCCATGGACGCCCCCCGATTGTGCTCGCGAGGCCGGATCCGGAACCGTCAGATCGCCCGCCAGCCGGAACCGGTATCGCGTCCCTGGCGCTACGCGAGCCGAGGTGCTGAACCAGCCGTTGGCGTTGCGCGTCATTGGAACCGCGCCGCCATCGGCGATCTCCAGCGTCACGTCGTCGTGGTCGGGCGCCCAGAGGCGGAAGGTCGTTCCGTCGTTGGCGAGCGTCGGTCCCCAGCTCATGCCGCTGCGACCGTCCACGAGAGCAACGCCGCACCCTGTGGGGGAAGCTCGTAGCTGTCCTTGATCGGAAGAGGACCTTGCTCGGGCTTGCTGCTGTCGATCAGGACGGTGCGCTCGACCTCTTCGGGGGGTGGCATGTGGAAGGTCAACGGACCTTCCGAGGCATTGAGGAAGAGCGAGATCACCTGGATCTCACCCGATTCCATCTCGCAGGCGCGGCGCATTACAAGGGCACGGCCGTTGGTGTTGTCCCAATCTTCCGCCGTGAGTTGCTGGCCGCGCTCGTCCCACCATTCGATGTCCTTCAGCCCTTCGGCCGGCGTGTCGTCGCCGTAGAGGAAATTGCCGGCGCGCAGCATGCCGTATTCGCGGCGCAGCGCGATCAGGCGCGCGGTGAAGTCGATCAGCCCTTCGCCCTCAGGGGACTTGGCCTTGTCCCAGTCGAGCCAGCTGATCTCGTTGTCCTGGCAATAGGCGTTGTTATTGCCGTTCTGCGTGCGGCCGAACTCGTCGCCCGCGACCAGCATCGGCGTGCCTAGCGAGGCGAACAGCGTCATCAGCATCGACCGCATCACGCGCTGGCGGGTCTCCAGGATCGCGGGGTCGTCCGTTGGTCCCTCCACGCCCCAGTTGCGCGAGCAATTGTTGGAATGGCCGTCGTTGTTGTCTTCACCGTTCGCTTCGTTGTGGCGCTCTTCGTACGCGACGGTGTCGGCGAGCGTGTAGCCGTCATGTGCGCCGAGCAGGTTGACGCTCGCCCAGGGACGGCGGGCGCGGCGATCGAACAGGTCGGCCGAGCCGGTCAGGCGCGCGGCTAGATCGGCGCGCTGCGCGTGGTCGCCGCGCCAGAACTTTCGCACGGTGTCGCGGTACTTGTCGTTCCATTCGGCGAACCCTGGCGGGAAGTTGCCGAGCTGATAGCCGCCGGGGCCGATGTCCCACGGCTCGGTGATCAGCTTCAGCCTGCCAAGCACCGGGTCCTGGCGGAGCACGTCGAAAAAGCCCGCGCCGGGATCGAAGCCGGTGTCCGTCCGGCCGAGCGTCAGGCCGAGATCGAAGCGGAAGCCGTCGATGCCGAAGCTGGTCGCCCAGTAGCGGAGCGAGTCCGCGACCATCTGGATCACGCGCGCCTTGGTGAGGTTCAGCGTGTTGCCGGTGCCAGTGTCGTTGATCGAGTAGCGCGGGTCGTCCTTGACCAGCCGGTAGTAGCTGGCGTTGTCGAGTCCTCGCCAAGATAGCGTCGGGCCCTGTTCGGAGCCTTCGCAAGTGTGGTTGTAGACGACGTCGAGGAT
>JAJNQF010000125.1 GCA_021154945.1 Sphingomonas sp. | reverse complement strand
GCTCCGCGCCGACGTGATCGAGTTCCCGATGGAATACCCCGTGACCACCGAGATCCCAATTTCGGATCCGCGCTACAACGACTGCCTTTCGGCATTCTACGAAGGCTGCATCGATCACCTGGCGGCGCTGGCCCGCGGCGGCGAGGATATCGTCGTGCTCTGCGAAGGCGACCCGTTCTTCTACGGCTCGTTCATGCATCTCTACACGCGCCTCCAGACGATTGCACCGGTCCGGGTCGTCCCCGGCATCACCGGCATGTCCGGCGCCTGGACCGCGAGCGGCGCGCCGATCACCTGGGGCGACGACGTGCTCACGGTGCTGATGGGCACGCTCCCCGAGGAGGATCTGGTCCGCCGCATCCGCGACACCGATGCGCTGGTGGTGATGAAGATCGGCCGTCACCTCGCCAAGCTCCGCCGCGCCGTCGCCGCCGCCGGACGCGAGAGCGAGGCATGGCTGGTCGAATACGCCGCGATGGCCGATCAGCGCGTCACGCGGCTCTGCGAGGCGGACGCCATCACGCCCTATTTCTCGATCCTGCTGATCCACGGGCAAGGACGCCGTCCATGACCGGCTGGCTCGCGATCGCAGGGCTCGGCCCGGGCGATCCAAACCTCGTGACGCCCGAAGTCACCGCCGCGCTCGCCGAAGCGACCGACGTCATCGGCTACATCCCCTATGTCGCGCGCGTCGCCCCCCGCGACGGCCTTACGCTCCACCCGACCGACAACCGCGTCGAACTGGACCGGGCCACGCACGCCCTCCAGCTCGCGGCCCAAGGCCAGCGGGTGGTGGTCGTGTCCTCGGGCGATCCCGGCGTGTTCGCGATGGCCGCCGCGGTGTTCGAAGCGCTCGAAGCCGGCCCGCAGGAATGGCGCGATCTCGACATCCGCGTACTTCCCGGCATCACCGCGATGCTCGCCGCGAGCGCCCGCGCCGGCGCCCCGCTCGGCCATGATTTCTGCGCGATCAACCTCTCGGACAATCTCAAGCCCTGGCCGCTGATCGAACGCCGCGTGCGCCTCGCGGCCGAAGCCGATTTCGCGATCGCCTTCTACAACCCCCGATCGAAGGCGCGCCCCGACGCCCTGATCCGCGTCTTCGAGATCCTCCGCGAGACCTGCCGCGACGATCGCCCGGTGCTGTTCGCCCGCGCCGTCTCCACGCCCGAGGAAACCCTCCGCATCTTGCCCCTCACCGAAGCCCGAGCCGAGATGGCCGACATGCGGACGATGATCATCATCGGCTCCAGCCTGACCCGGATCATCGACCGCCCGGCTGGCCCGATTCTCTACACGCCCCGGTCGGCACCATGATCGATCCAGCGCAGCACGTCCTCCGCCGCATGCACCTCCAACCGAGCGGGCAGGGCCGGCCGATCGATCATGATCACGCGCAGCCCGAGCGTACGCGCCGCGCCCAGCTTCGCCTGCGCGCCCGTGCCGCCAGCGTTCTTGCAGACCACAAGCTCGATCCCGTGCGCCGCCATCAACCGCCGATCGCCGTCGACGTCGAACGGCCCGCGATCGACCATCAGATGATGCCGCGGCAACCCGGGCGTCTGCTCTGGCGCGTCGACGAACCGCAACAGATACTCGTGCTGAGGCTGCACCGCGAACGCATCGACGTGCATCCGCCCCAGCGCGAGCATCACGCGCCGCGCGGGGCCAGCCAACGCCGCGACCGCACCCTCGATATCGCTCACGCGGGTCCAGCTATCACCCGGACCGGGCACCCAGGCGGGGCGCGTCAAGGCGATGTGCGCCACCCCCGCATGCGCTGCCGCCACGACGGCATTCGCGCTCATTCGCGCCGCGAACGGATGCGTCGCATCGACCAGATGCGTCACGCCTTGCGCTCGCAGATACGCGACCAGCCCCTCGACGCCGCCAAAGCCGCCCACCCGCACCGGGATCGGCTGCACCTTGGGGTTCGCCACGCGCCCTGCGTAACTCAACACGGCCGCATCGCCTCGCCCAGCCAGCATCGCAGCCAGCGCGCTCGCCTCGGTCGTGCCGCCCAGCACCAGGATGTTCGACATGGCTGACACTCCCTGGCTGGCGATCATCGGATTGGGCGAAGACGGCGCGGCCGGCCTGTCCGTGGCGGCAAAAGCAGCACTCGCCGAGGCCTACCTAGTGACCGGCGCAGCCCGTCACCTCGCCTTCCTTCCGGACCTTAAGAGCGAGGTCATGCCCTGGCCAGTCCCGTTCGACGCGGGTATCCCCCGCCTGCTGGAACACCGCGGCCGGCGCGTGGCAATGCTCGTGTCCGGCGATCCGTTCTGGTTCGGCGCAGGCACCTCCGTAACGCGCCACCTCGCACCGACCGAGTGGGTCGCTTACCTCGCGCCTTCCACGTTCAGCCTTGCCGCCGCGCGTCTCGGTTGGCCGCTCGAGGATACCGCCTGTATCGGTCTCCACGCCGCGCCCCTGTCACGCCTTCGCAGGCACATCGCACCAGACCGCCGCGCGCTGGTCCTGCTCCGCGACGGCGAGGCCTTGGCGAAACTCGCTTGCTATCTGGACGATCTCGGCTTCGGCGCATCGCATCTCCACGTCCTTGAGGCCCTTGGCGGCCCCCGCGAACGCATCCGCGAAGCGACCGCCGCCACGCTGACGTTTGACGACATCGTTCATCCCGTCGCGATCGGCATCGCGTTTGCCGGCGACGGCACGGTGCTACCGCGCACCTCCGGCCTGCCCGACGCGTGGTTCGAGCATGATAGCCAGATCACCAAGCGCCCGGTCCGCGCACTGACGCTGTCCGCGCTCGCGCCGAAACCCGGTGAGACGCTGTGGGATATCGGCGCAGGCTCGGGCTCGATCGGGATCGAATGGCTGCTCTCCCATCCATCCACCAACGCCATCGCATTCGAAGCCGACCCCGTCCGCGCCGACCGCATCCGCAACAACGCCGCCGCCCTCGGGGTCGACCGGCTGCAAGTCGTCGAAGGCCGCGCACCCGATGCCCTCGCAGACCAGGCCATACCCAACGCCGTCTTCATCGGCGGGGGGCTTTCGAACGCGATGCTGGACGCACTCTGGAAGGCGCTTCCGGCCGGCACCCGCCTCGTCGCCAACGCCGTCACGCTGGAGTCCGAAGCGCTCTTGGCCGGCTGGCACGCAGCGAAGGGCGGCACGCTCATGCGGATCGAACTGTCCGACGCCGCTCCGCTCGGCACGCGCCGGGGTTGGCGGGCGAGCTATCCCGTGGTCCAGTGGAGCGTCGTGTCGTG
Source organism: Sphingomonas sp. (assembly GCA_021154945.1). Taxonomy (GTDB): domain Bacteria; phylum Pseudomonadota; class Alphaproteobacteria; order Sphingomonadales; family Sphingomonadaceae; genus Sphingomonas. The sequence continues at coordinate 17,514 of JAJNQF010000125.1, read as the reverse complement.
ATCGTCGCCGGCTTCGGATTTCGTACCGGCGCTGACGTTGCTGCGCTACGTACCGCGCTCGCCGCGGCGCAGCACGGATGCGCGCCCGTGAAGGCTCTGGCGGCACCCCTCGACAAGCTGACGCTCGTTTCGGAACTGGCGGAGGCGCTGGGTCTACCCGTGATCGCCGTACCACCCAACGCGTTGCAGGTGCCGAAAACGCACACGCAGTCGATCGCCAGCCTCGAAGCCCGCCAAACCGGCAGCGTCGCCGAAGCCTCGGCCCTCGCGGCCGCCGGACCCGGCGCGCACCTTCTCGCCACCCGCCATATCTCGCCCGACCGGATGGCCACCTGCGCCATTGCCCGATCGGGTGTCGAAGGACCCGCTGCATGACCGTCCACTTCATCGGCGCAGGCCCCGGCGCGCCGGACCTGCTGACCTTGCGCGGCCGCGACCGGATCGCCGGTTCGCCCGTCTGCCTCTATGCCGGATCGCTAATCCCGACGGCGATGCTCGATCACTGTCCTCCCGGCGCGCGCATCGTCAACACCGCGCCGCTGTCGCTCGACCAGATCATCGCCGAGATTCAGACCGCACACGACGCCGGGCAGGACGTCGCGCGGCTCCATTCCGGCGACCTGTCGATCTGGTCGGCGATGGGCGAGCAACTCCGCCGCCTTCGCGCGCTCGATATCCCGTTCACGATCACGCCTGGCGTACCCGCCTTCGCCGCCGCCGCCGCCGCGCTGGAGGTCGAATTGACGCTGCCCGAACTCGTGCAGTCGGTGGTGCTGACCCGCACGCCCGGTCGAGCAAGCACGATGCCCGCCGCCGAGACCCTGACCGCGTTCGCGGCAACCGGCGCGACGCTCGCGATCCATCTCTCGGTCCACAATCTGGCGCAGGTCGTCGCGGACCTCACGCCGTCCTACGGCCCGGAATGCCCGGTGGCGATCGTCTGGCGCGCGAGCTGGCCCGACCAGCAGATCGAGCGCGCCACGCTCGCGACGATCGCGCAGGCTATCGAAGGCAAACCCGATCGCACCGCGCTGATCCTCGTCGGCAAAGCGCTGGCCGCGGAGAATTTCGTCGAAAGCAGCCTCTACGCAACGGGCTATGATCGCCGCTTCCGTCCCCAATCCGCGGACTCGAAGTTCGCCGGAGACCTCGCATGACCCCCGGCCTGCTCATCGCCGCGCCCGCCTCGGGCACCGGCAAGACCACCGTCATGCTCGGCCTCCTTCGCGCGCTCCGCGACGACGGCCTCGCGGTCCAGCCGTTCAAGAGCGGCCCCGACTATATCGACCCCGCCTTCCACCGCGCCGCCAGCGGCCGCGCGTCGTTCAACCTCGACAGTTGGTCGATGCCCGCCGCGATGCTCGACACGCTCGCGGCCAATGCTGAAGACGCGGACTTTGCGCTCGCGGAAGGCTCGATGGGGCTCTTCGACGGGGTCGCGAAGCCGGGCGCAACCGGCAATGGCGCCAGTGCCGACATCGCCCGCAGGATGGGCTGGCCGGTCGTGCTCGTGATCGACGTGTCGGGCCAGGCACAGTCCGCCGCCGCCACCGCGCTCGGCTTCAGCCGCTACGATGCCAGCGTCCCGATCGCCGGCGTCATCCTCAACCGCGTCGCCAGCCCCCGCCACGAACGTCTGGCGCGCAGCGGCATGGACGCGGTCGGCATCCGCGTGTTCGGATCGCTGCCAAGGCGCGGCGACCTGAAACTGCCCGAGCGCCACCTCGGGCTGGTGCAGGCCGCCGAGCACCCGGACCTCGACGCCCGCATCGACGACTATGCGACGTTCCTCCGCGCGCACGTCGACATTCCCGCACTCCGCAACGCCGCTTCAGCCGGCGCCCGGGCGGCAGGCACGCAAAGCTGGATCCGGCCCCCCGCCCAGCGCATCGCGCTCGCCCAGGACGCAGCCTTCTCGTTCACCTACGCGCACGTGCTCGAAGGCTGGCGGCGCGCGGGCGCCGAGATCCTGCCGTTCTCGCCCCTCGCCGACGAAGCCCCGGCCGCGCACGCCGATCTGGTCTGGCTGCCCGGCGGCTATCCCGAACTCCACGCGGGCAAGCTCGCGGAAGCGCGCAACTTCCATACATCTCTTGCCGAGCATGCACGCACGCGTCCCGTCCACGGCGAGTGCGGCGGCTATATGGCACTCGGTGAAGGGCTGATCGACGCCGACGGCACGCGTCACCGGATGGCCGGACTGCTCGGCCTCGTCACCAGCTACGCCCAGCGGAAAATGCACCTTGGCTACCGCAATGCGACGCTCCACGCGCCGATGGGCGGCTTCGCGGCGGGCGCCGCGCTCACCGGCCACGAGTTCCATTACTCGACGATCATCGACCAGCCGGATGCGCCGCTCGCGCACGTCACCGATGCCGAGGGCAGTCCGGTCCCCGAAACCGGCTCGCATCGCGGCCACGTCACCGGTAGCTTCTTCCACATGATCGCGCGCCCATCATGACTGGTTTCGTCTCGTTCGTGGGCTCGGGCCCCGGCGATCCCGAACTGCTGACGCTGAAAGCCGTCGCGCGGTTGCAATCCGCCGATGCCGTGCTGTTCGACGACCTGTCCTCCGCGGTCCTCGGCCACGCCCGCCCGGGCGCCGATCTCGTCGCGGTCGGCAAGCGCGCCGGTCGCCCGTCGCCGACCCAGGCGCACGTCTCGCAACTGCTGGTCGAGTATGCCCGCACCGGCATCCGCGTGGTCCGCCTCAAGTCCGGCGACGCAGGAATGTTCGGCCGCCTCGAGGAAGAGATCGTCGCGTTGAGGACCGCCGGCATCCCGTTCGAGATCATCCCCGGCATCAGCGCCGCCAGCGCCGCCGCCGCTGCCGCGCAGATCCCGCTCACCCGCCGGCTCAGCGCCCGCCGCGTCCAGTTCGTCACCGGCCACGACGTCACCGGCGACCTCCCCGAACAGCGCAACATGGCCGCTTTGGCCGATCCCGAGGCGACGACGGTGGTCTTCATGCCCAAGCGCACCTTCCCGGCGCTGGCCGCCTCGCTGATCGAGCACGGCCTGTCCCCGGACACGCCCGCGCTGATCGCCGAGAATATCGGCCACCCCGACCAGTCCCTGACCCGCTCGACGATCGCAGAACTGGCCGCGCAGTTGCAGGCAGGCTTTTCCAGCAAGCCCGCGCTGATCCTCTACGGACCGCTCATGGACGCCGAATGATCGACCTCCACCTGATCGGCATCGGCACCGGCAACCCCGACCACCTCACGCGCGCCGCCATCACCGCGATGAACGCCGCCGACCTGATCCTGCTCCCCCGCAAGGGCGACGCGAAGTCCGACCTTCTCGATCTGCGCCGCACGATCTGCGCCGACGTCCTGACCGGCTCGACCCGCGTGGTCGAGTTCGACCTCCCCAAACGCGACGCCCGCGCGCCGTATCTGGAAGCCGTCGACGACTGGCACGACGCGATCGCCGCAGCCTGGGCCACTCAGATCGCAACCCATCTGCCCGACGGCGGGCGTCTCGCGCTACTCGTCTGGGGCGATCCGTCGCTGTACGACAGCACGCTGCGCATCGCGGACCGGCTGCGCGCCGACGGGATCGCGCTACGGGTTCATGTCGAGCCCGGTATCACCAGCCTGCAAGTGCTGACCGCGGCGCATGCGATCCCCCTGAATACGCTGGGCGCGCCGGTCCTGATCACCACCGGGCGCCGCCTGAGGGAAGGGGGGTGGCCGACCGGCGCCGATACCGTCGCGGTGATGCTCGATGGCGGCGGCGCGTTCGAAGCCCTGGTTCCGGAAGGGATCGACATCTGGTGGGGCGCCTATCTCGGCATGCCGCATCAAGCGCTGCTGGCGGGTCCGCTCGACCGCATCGGGCCGCAGATCGTGCGGACGCGCGCTGCGCTGCGCGACCGGCACGGTTGGATCATGGACATCTACGTCCTGCGCCGCCGCCCGGCGACAAAAGCGACCTGAGCGCGACGCTATCACGCAGGTGCGACCGGGAAACTCAGGTTAACCTGAACCTCGGATTGCTATCCCGTTCAGCAGATATCCGTCTTGGCGGTCGTAATCGCCAGCCATCGAAACCGAATTATTGAAACAACGTCGGAGTCCGACCATGGTGAAATTCGTCATTATCGCCATCGCGGCGATATGGGGGGCGTCAATGCTGTTCGGCGTGACCTTACTCGTAGGCAGCCGCTACTCGACCCGTATCAGACGGTTCGTGACCGGCGACTGAACTCCGCAGGTCGGTCCACCTGCCGTTCCAACGACCAGTGCGCAGGGAGAGCGACGGATGGCAAAGGCCCTTCCGTCGCTCTCCCGGTTCTGCGTATTCCAGACTATTCCAGATCGTCTTCGTCGACGACGATCGTCGTCGCGTTCGGCTTGCGCTCGATCGCTGCGAGGCAGGCGTCGACGATATCGTCGTTGAAGCGATTGAACAGCTCGATGCCGTCGTCCTCGGGCTCGTCGCCGCTGAGTTCCTTCAGAACCGCGTACTTGACCGCGAACTCATACTCGTCGCCGTCGAACTCGCCGGAAAATTCGATCTGCTTCTGGATGTCGTTGTCGACGACGCTCGCCTGATCGATTTCAAGGGTATTTGCCATGTTCGAACTCCTGGGGTTTGACCGCCTACTGCCTGCGCACGCGCGGCAGCGCAAGCGCTCAACCCGGCGGTTTGCACATGGATTGTCACGAGGGACCGGCGAGGGCATTTATAGGGACATCACTCCTGTCATTGTGAGTCTCCCATGCCGCGTTCCAGCCTGCTTCGTTCCGCCGCGTTCCTCTTCGTCCTCGCAACCTCCAACACCGCGCAGGCGGCGCCGAATACCGGCCGCGTCAATCCGCTGACCGTCCCCAGCACGCTGCCGTTCCAGGCGCCGCGTTTCGACCAGATCACCGACGCCGATTACCAGCCCGCGCTGGAACAGGGCATGGCGGAACAGATCGCCGAGATGAAGGCGATCGCGAACAACCCCGCGGCACCGACCTTCGCCAACACGATCGAGGCGATGGAGCGCTCCGGCAGGACGCTCGACCGCGCCAGCCAGGCGTTCTTCGGCGTGTCGCAGGCGAACACCAACGATGCGCTCGACAAGGTCCGCAGCATCGAGGCACCAAAGCTCGCCCAGCACAGCGACGCGATCTACCTCGACCCGAAGCTCTTCGCGCGCGTCCAGGCGCTGTACGCGAAGAAGGATTCGCTCGGTCTCGACGCCGAACAGAAGCAGGTGCTGGAAATCTACCACAGTGATTTCCTCCACGCCGGCGCGCAGTTGAACGATGCCGACAAGGCCAAGCTGCGGTTGCTCAACACGCAGATCTCGACCGCGACCACCGACTTCCAGCAGAAGCTGCTCGCCGGGACCAAGGCAGGCGCGCTGGTGGTCGACGACAAGGCCAAGCTCGCCGGTCTCAGCGACGCCGAGATCGCCGCGGCGGCGCAAGGCGCGAAGGAGCGGGGGATGCCCGGCAAATACGTCCTGTCGCTCCAGAACACGACGCAGCAGCCCGCGCTCGCCTCGCTCTCAGATCGCGCAACCCGCGCGGCGCTGTTCGAGAAGAGCTGGAACCGGTCGCAGCGCGGCGACGCCAACGATACGCGCGCGCTGATCCAGAAGATCGCGCAGTTGCGCGCGCAGAAGGCGCAGTTGCTCGGCTATCCCAACTATGCCGCTTATTCGCTATACGACCAGATGGCGAAAACCCCGGCAGCGGCAAAGGGCTTCATGACGCAGCTTGTCCCCGCGACGGCGGCCGAACAGCGTCGCGAAGCCGCCGAGTTGCAGAAGACGATAAACGCGACCGGCGCCTCGTTCCCGCTCGCACCGTCCGACTGGGATTTCTATTCGGACAAGGTGCGGAAAGCCAAGTACGACCTCGACCAGAACGAGCTGAAGCCGTATTTCGAGATCAGTCGCGTGTTGACCGACGGCGTATTCTTCGCCGCCAACCAGCTCTACGGCGTCACCTTCAAGGAACGCCGCGACATCCCGACCTACCAGCCGGACATCCGCGTGTTCACGGTGTTCGACAAGGACGGCTCCGAGCTCGGCCTGATGTATTTCGATTACTGGAAGCGCGACAACAAGGCGGGCGGCGCATGGATGTCGAACTTCGTCGGCCAGTCGAAGCTGCTGAAGACCAAGCCGGTCGTCTACAATGTCGCCAACTTCACCAAGCCCGCGCCGGGCCAGCCTGCGCTGATCACGTTCGACGACGTGACGACGATGTTCCACGAGTTCGGCCATGCGCTGCACGGGCTGTTCGCGAACCAGACCTATCCGCTGGTCTCGGGCACCAACACCGCGCGCGACTGGGTCGAGTTCCCCTCGCAGTTCAACGAGCATTGGGCGCTCGATCCGAAGGTTTTCGCGAACTATGCCAAGGATTACCGCACCGGTTCGGTGATGCCGCAGGCGCTCGTCACGAAGATCAAGAACGCGGCGAAGTTCAACCAGGGCTATGAACTGGGCGAACTGGTCGCGGCGGCGACGCTCGATCAGGACTGGCATTCGCTGCCGGCCTCGGCGGGGCCGCAGGATGTCGACGCGTTCGAGACCAAGTCGCTCAACTCGATGGGGCTCGACACGAAGGACGTGCCGCCGCGCTATCGCACCAGCTATTTTGCGCACATCTGGGCGGGCGGCTATGCCGCGGGATACTATGCGTATCTGTGGACGCAGATGCTCGATAACGATGCCTATGCGTGGTTCATGGCGCATGGCGGCCTGACGCGCGCGAACGGCCAGCGCTTCCGCGACATGATCCTGTCGAAGGGCCATACCCAAGACTATGCGCCGATGTTCAAGGCGTTCTACGGCAAGGACCCCGACATCGGTCCGATGCTCGAAGATCGCGGCCTGACGGCGACCGCGAAGTAGCGCTGGCGGCGGTGCGGCGGCCCTTTCGGTCGCTGCACCGCACCATATTAATTCTGTAGCGCAACGGTCATCCGACTGTCTCGCAGGCGTAATAGGCGCAGCCCCGGGAGTGACGATCGAACGATCTCGCTAGGGGTTTTCAAGAATGACGATGTTTTCTCGTACCGCCGCACGGCTGTTGTGCGGCGCGGTCGGCCTGGTCGCGGTCGGCGCACCAGTCGCTGCGACGGCGCAGTCGCTGCTAGCTAAGGATGCCGAGCCCGGCTCGCCTGCGCCGGTATCCGAACCCGATCCGGCAACGGCACCCGCCGGTCAGGACGATGCAATCGTCGTCACCGGCACCGCCACGCGCTCGGTCGCGCAGATCAGCGGCGTCGACATGCAGAAGATTCTGCCCGGCGTCAGCCCGCTGAAGGCGCTCCAGACGCTGCCGGGCGTCACCTTCCTGACCGCCGATCCCTGGGGCAATAACGAACAGAACATCTCGCTGTTCGTCCATGGCTTCAACGCGCAACAGCTCGGCTACACGCTCGACGGTCTGCCGCTCGGCGACCAGAATTACGGCAACTACAACGGCCTGTCGCCGCAACGTGCGATCATCTCGGAAAACGTCTCGCGGGTCACGCTGGCCAGTGGCGCCGGCGATCTCGGCACCGCGTCAACCAGCAACCTCGGTGGCACGATCGACACCTTCTCGAGCGATCCGCGCAAGTATCTCGGCGTCCAGGTCGACCAGACGCTCGGCAGCAACTCGACCTCGCGCCTGTTCGCGCGGATCGACAGCGGCACATTCGGCAACGGCAACAGCTTCTACATCTCGGGCTCGCGCCAGAAGGCGAAGGCGTGGGATTTCAACGGAATCCAGGGCGGCTATCAGGCCAATGCCAAGTTCGTCCACGATGACTCGAACGGCAAGCTGACGCTCTACGCGGCCTATTCGGACAAGACCGAGCCGAACGAGGATTCGACCGTCATCACAACCGCGACGCAAGCGACCGCGCCGTACGTCCGCCCGTTGGTCTACCCCAATTTCAACGAGATGCTGACCTATCTGAACTCCGGCGCCTACAAGGCGGACGGGTCGAACTACCGCAACTACTACGGCGTCGCGGCGCGCACCGATTATCTCGGCTACGTCAAATACGACTGGAACGTCAGCGACACGGTCACCTTCTCGAACCAGGCCTATTACCACCATAACGACGGCGTCGGCGTCATTGGCGGCCCGATCGACGTCGCCGGCCTCCCCAAGCTGTTCTCGTTCTATTATCCCGGTCAGAACCTGACGCAGGTGTTCGGCGGCTCAGGCCTCGCCACGCGCACCACCGAATACCGGATCGATCGCGGCGGCTTGGTCTCGAGCGTCGGCATCGATCTCGGCGCGCATCACATCGAATTCGGCGCCTGGTACGAGCATCAGAGCTCGTCCGCCTATCGTCGCTGGTATCCGTTCCCGGTCAACAACCCGACCACGCCCTACCAGCGCCCGAACGACAATCTGACCCCGCTGATCACGCAGTATCACAGCGAAGTGCGCGTCGACGAATACCAGGCGCATATCCAGGACAGCTGGAAGCTGCTGCCGACGCTGACGATCCAGGGCGGCGTCAAGAGCACGTTCCAGAACGCGTCGCAGCGCGTGCCCGTGCAGCCGATCCCGGGCTCGTTCACCGGGTCGGTCGCGCTGCCGGTCGGCAAGATCGACACGCACAAATACTTCCTGCCCCAGCTCGGTGCGCTGTGGGATGCCACCGACACCGAGCAGCTGTTCGTCAACGTCCAGAAGAACATCCGCCAGTTCCAGACCAGCGCCGCTGCCGGCCTGTCGCCGTTCGCGCTCGGCAGCCAGGCGGCGTTCGACCTGTTCAAACAGGACGTGGAGCCCGAGACGAGCTGGACCTACGAAGCCGGACTGCGCTCGCACCATGCGGTGAACCTCGGCCCGATCACCGGGTTCGAGGGGCAGATCAGCGTCTATCACGTCGATTTCAGCAACCGCCTGCTCGGCATCAGCCCGACGCCGGTGGTCACCGCGGTCGTCAGCGGCGCGGCGATCCTCCAGAATGTCGGCGCGGTGAAGACCGACGGGTTCGACGTCGCCGGCACGGTCCGGTTCGGCCCGCACTTCTCGTTCTACGACGCGCTGTCGTACAACAACTCGCGCTACGAGGAGGATTACATCAGCGGGACGTCCACGGTCGCGACCGCCGGCAAGAAGGTACCGGGCAGCCCCGACTGGCTCAACAAGTTCGTCGCCTCGGCCAATTACGGGATCTTCGACGCACAGCTGGTCGGCGACTATATCGGCAAGCGGTTCGCAACCTATACCAACGACCTGTCGGTACCGGCCTACTTCACTCTGTCGGGCCGCATCGCCGCGCGCGTGCCGCTGTCGGAAGGGGAGATCGTCAAGACCGCGACGGTCAGCCTCAACCTCACCAACATCACCAACAAGCGCGCCGCCTCGACGCTTAGCATCGGCGCGGCGAGCGGCACCTTCAACCAGTTCCCGTTGGCACCTCGCCAGGTGTTCGGGACGATCAGCGTAGGGTTCTGAGGAGGGCAGGGGGGCCGCGGGTTGACCGTGGTCCCTTACTCCGTGTCGGTCGCCGGAAACAGGATCGGGGGATCGTCCGGCTGCCAGGGCACCGGGCGTATCATGATCCGGGCAAACAGCGCGGATGCCAGGTGCCTCGCCAGCCAGGCGTGAAGCCGCTCGAACGGCAGTCCGTCGAAATAGGGGCGGTCGGTTTGCGCAAACTGTCGGACGAACGGCATGATCGCGAGATCGGTCATCGACTGCCGACCGGCGCGCGGATGCTCCCCCAGACTGCCGGTATCTCGCAACCGCTCTTCCAGCGCGCGCAGCAGGACCGTCGCGGCGTCCCGGTGCTCGACCGGATCGACGCCGTGGCGATCGGCATATTTGTACCGGTCGAGATGGTGTTTGAAGGCGCCGTCATTGGTCGCGATCAGCGCCGCGTCGGCGTCGGTCGGCCACCCGTCGTCCGTGTCCGCTCCGGCCCAGCGCATGATATCGAGGCTCTCGTCGATCACCGAGCCGTCCGGCATCACCAGCACCGGCACCGTCCCCTTGGGCGAAACCTGGAGCATCGCCGCCGGCTTGGCGCGCAGGACGATCTCGCGCAGTTCGACCGAGCGGCCGTTCGCCACGATCGCAAGCCGCGCCCGCATCGCATAGGGGCAGCGACGGAAGCTGTAGAGGATAGGCGCCATGCACCCGCCTATAGCGAAACGCCGCGTTCGGGTCGCCTCGCTCGGGAATATCGAACTACCGGCCAATATCGGACCAACCGAGCCGCTGGCGTGATGGGTGGTGCTTTTCTCAGGGCGATCACCTGCTAGCTTGTCATCAGCGATGCGCGGCTCGACAGTTGCAGCATCCTCGGCGCCCCGCCCGGATACGAGAGTGTCGCACGGACGGGCGGGGTGCCTCGTTAACACCAAATTTACCTTGGACAGTGCAGAGCGGCCGCAGAGGCATCGCCACAGTAACGCGTACCTTTAGCGCCCCGCCGGTTTCAGTCACACGGACAAGCGGGGCGCTTTTCCCGCATCGCGCCCCCGCGAATTTACGCGAATCCCTCACATGACCCCCGCCCCGCGCATCAGCGCCCTTTCAGTCATACGCAGCGACGAACTACGTCCATGGTTGTATCATTGGGGCGGCGATGGCGGCTGACACCGCAAAATCGTCATGGGCACGGAAGGTCGCGGCCTTGGGCGGACGATAGAGGGGCTTTCGCAAGCCTATCCGTCGTGGCACGCCCCTCAATCCCCGCCCTGGGCGGCCCCTTTCCCCATGCCGGGGAGGATCAGATGAAGGGACGATATGGCTAAGTTTCTGGCGTTCGGCGAAATCATGCTGCGGCTGTCGCCACCGGGGCGCGAGTTGCTGTTGCAGACGCCGAGGCTCGACGTGTGGGTCGCCGGCGCCGAGGCGAACGTCGTCACGCAGCTTGCCCGGCTCGGTCACGACGTCGGCATGGCAACGATGGTGCCTGACAATGATCTCGGTCGCGCGGCGATCACGACATTGCGGGGACACGGCGTCGACATGGCAGCGACCTCGCTCGGTGGGGAACGGATGGGACTGTACTTCGTCACGTCGGGCGCCGGTTTGCGTGCGACGGAAGTCATCTACGACCGCGCCTGGTCGTCGTTCGCCGAGGCGGCGGTCGACGCGTGGGACTGGGATACGCTGCTCGCCGGCGTCGACCGCTTCCATCTCTCGGGCATCACGCCAGCGCTCGGTCCGGTCCCGGCGGATAGCGCGCTCGCTGCCGTCCGCGCCGCCACGGACCGCGGTATCCCTGTGTCGTTCGACGGCAATTGGCGCGGCAAATTGTGGGAGCGGTGGGATTCGGATCCACAGGCGATTCTCACACAAATTGTCGCGCACGCCGATCTGATGTTCGGCAACCACCGCGACATCGCGCTGCTGCTCGGCCGCGACTTTTCGGGGGATGCGGAGGATCGGCGGCGCGAGGCGGCCGAGGCGGCGTTCGCGGCGTTTCCGCGGTTGCAGACGATCGCCTCGACCGCGCGGCACGTCGAGCATGTCGATCTCCACCGCCTGTCCGCGCGGATCGATACGCGCGCGACGCATGTCCAGACCGACGAGGTCGTGCTCGCCGGGATCGTCGACCGGATCGGCGGCGGTGACGCGTTCGCGGCGGGCGTGCTCCACGGGCTGCGCTCGGGCGAGGACCTCGGCGACGTCGCGCGCATCGGCCTCGCGCTCGCCGCCCTCAAGCACTCGCTGCCCGGCGATGCGAGCCTGTTCCGCCAAGCCGATATCGATGCGTATCTGGCAGGCGGGCTCGACGTCCGCCGCTGACGGCCGAACGCGAAGCGGGCTACGTATCCGTTCGAGTCAGATTTCGCCCGGACTGAAACCCAGCGCCGCGACCAGCGCCGCGCGCGCTGCGGTGCAACGCTCCCACAGCCGCGGATCGCCGAGATCGTCGGGCGCGATCGCCTCGGGCCATGCGCGCGCGATCACCGCCTCGATCCGCGCGCAGGCTGCCTCGTCGAGCAGGAAGCGGGGATCGATCGCGGCGAGCGCCTCGGGGCCGACTTGCACCCGCAGTCTCAGGCACGCGGGGCCACCACCGTTGCGCATCGATTCGCGGACGTCGACGACCTCCAGCCGCCGGATCGGACCGCCGCTCGCGACGAGGTCGCCGAGCCACGTCCAGACCGCATCATTGTCGCGGGCTTCGGCGGGCAGGATAAGGGCCATGTCTCCGTCCGGTAGCGTCACCAGCTGCGAATTGAACAGGTATGTGCAGATCGCGGTGTCCAGGCTGACGCGGTCCGCGGGGACTTCGATCACGAGGGCGTCGGGCAGCAGCGTGCGCAACGCCGAGCGGAGTGCGGCGGGATCGGCGAAGGCGTGCTCGTGCGCGAACAGGACATGGCCGTTGGCGACCGCGACCACGTCGTTGTGGAACGCGCCGGCGGCGATCGCGGCGTCGCTCTGGCGCACCATGAGCGTGCGCGCTGGATCGAGACCGTGGCGACGCGCGACGGCTTCGCTGGCGGCGCGGCGCTGGCGCGAGGGGAAGCCGCCTGCATTGCCCTCGCCATAGACGAACATCTCGACCGCGCCGTGCCCGGCGGGCGAGGCGAGGCGCATGAAGTTCGCCGCCCCCTCGTCGCCGAAGGCCGCCGGAACGGGAGGATGTACCCGGAAGAAGCGCGGATCGGCGAAGGCGAGGCGGAGCTGGCGTTCGGTCTGCGCGGCTTCGCTGGCGCGGTGCGGCATCGTCGACAGGTTCGCGACCGAGATGTGGCACAGGCCGTCCGCGGTATCGCTGCCCGGCGACACGGTGCCGGCGTTCGCGGTCCACATCGCCGAGGCGGACATCGCGTTGGCGACGAGCGCGCGGTCCGCGGCCCATGCCGAGGCGAGGACTTCGGCATCGGCACCGACGAACCCCAGCGTCCTGAGCCAGTCGATATTGGGGCGGACATGCGGGAGAAAAACGCCTTGGCGCAGCCCGAGCGCCATCGCACGGCGCATCTTAGCGATGCCCTGGAGTGCGGCGAGGCGCGGTGCGGAAACGTTGCCGGCGTTGTTCGCCGAGGCGAGATTGCCGATCGAAAGGCCCGCATAATTGTGCGTAGGCCCGATAATCCCGTCGAAATTGACCTCGATCACCGAATCGCTCCTATCCCTGATGACCAGCCGCCGTCACGCCGTGTAAAACGGCGCGCATGACGTTCGATATCGGGGATAGGGCATCCGCCCCAGGAAAATCGGCAATGGTCGGGGCGATAGGATTCGAACCTACGACCCCTGGACCCCGAGACCAGTGCGCTACCAGACTGCGCCACGCCCCGACAACATTGCCGGTGAGCGCCCTAGCCGCGACTGCGAGTCCCGGCAAGACAAATATCTGCTGCGTCCGCGATCTATCGCGGGCGGGGCGGCACTGCTAGGAGCGCGGCATGACTCCGCTCGACCGCATCCGCAATTTCTCCATCATCGCCCATATCGACCATGGCAAGTCGTCGCTCGCCGACCGGCTGATCCAGGAAACTGGCGGCCTCACCGCGCGCGAAATGTCCGAGCAGGTGCTCGACAACATGGACATCGAGAAGGAACGCGGGATCACGATCAAGGCGCAGACCGTGCGCCTCGCGTATCACGCGAAGGACGGCCTCGATTACGTCCTCAACCTGATGGACACGCCGGGCCATGTCGACTTCGCCTACGAAGTCAGCCGCAGCCTCGCCGCGTGCGAAGGGGCGCTGCTGGTGGTCGATGCGGCGCAGGGCGTCGAGGCGCAGACGCTCGCCAACGTCTACCAGTCGATCGAGCACGACCACGAGATCGTGCCGGTCATCAACAAGATCGATCTGCCCGCCGCCGAGCCCGAGAAGGTCCGCAAGGAAATCGAGGACGTGATCGGCATCGACGCGTCCGAGGCGGTGCTCGCGTCGGCCAAGTCCGGAATTGGGATCGTCGAGATCCTCGAGGCGATCGTCACCAAGATCCCGCCCCCCAGCGGCGACCCGGAGGCGCCGCTGAAGGCGATGCTGGTCGACAGCTGGTACGACCCGTATCTCGGCGTCGTCATCCTCGTGCGCGTGATCGACGGCGTCCTGAAGAAGGGCCAGCAGATCAAGTTCATGCAGACCGGCACGATGCATCTGGTCGACCGGGTCGGCTGTTTCCGGCCGAAGATCGAGCAGCTGACCGAGCTCGGCACGGGCGAGATGGGCTTCATCACCGCACAGATCAAAGAGGTCGCGCAGACCCGCGTCGGCGACACGATCACCGACGCCAAGCGGCCTGCGCTGGAAGCGCTGGCGGGCTTCAAGGAAGTCCAGCCGGTCGTGTTCTGCGGGATGTTCCCGGTCGATGCCGCCGAGTTCGAGAAGCTGCGCGAGAGCATCTCGAAGCTGCGGCTGAACGATGCGAGCTTCTCGTTCGAGATGGAGACGTCGGCGGCCCTCGGCTTCGGCTTCCGCTGCGGGTTCCTCGGGCTGCTGCATCTGGAGATCATCCAGGAGCGGCTGACGCGCGAATATGATCTGGACCTGATCACCACCGCGCCTTCCGTCGTATATGAGATCGAGCTGACCCACCCCGATCCGTCCGGCACGACGCATATCGAGCTGCACAACCCCGCCGACATGCCCGAGCCGAACAAGATCGCGACGATCAGCGAGCCGTGGATTGAGGCGACGATCTACGTCCCCGACGAGTATCTCGGTAGCGTCCTCAAGCTCTGCCAGGACCGCCGCGGCATCCAGAAGAACCTCACCTATGTCGGCGGCCGCGCTCAGGCGACGTACGAACTGCCGCTCAACGAAGTCGTGTTCGACTTCTACGATCGTCTCAAATCGATGTCGAAGGGATATGCGAGCTTCGATTATCACCAGATCGGCTACCGCGAGGGCGACCTCGTCAAGATGGGCATCCTCGTCAACGAGGAGCCGGTCGACGCACTGAGCATGATCGTCCACCGCGGCACCGCCGAAGTGCGCGGCCGCGGGATGGTCGAGCGGCTCAAGGAACTGATCCCGCGTCATCTGTTCAAGATCCCGATCCAGGCGGCGATCGGCGGCAAGGTGATCGCGCGCGAGACGATCAGTGCGATGCGCAAGGACGTGACCGCGAAATGTTACGGCGGCGACGCAAGCCGGAAGAAGAAGCTTCTGGAAAAGCAGAAGAAGGGCAAGCTGAAGATGCGCGAATACGGCTCGGTCAGCATCCCGCAGGAGGCGTTTATCGCAGCGCTGCGGATGGGCGACGACGCGTAGGCGCTCAAGGCTAAGCGCGTAGCCGCTTAGCCGAGGAAAGCGCCAAGCCGGACGGCGACCGGCCGAGCTCGTCCTCGGTCGTGTCGTTCGACGACGCGGCTTTGCCGCGGCGCGGCTACATTGCTTTCGGCAGTAACAGGCCTAAGCTCGCCTAATGCCGCAAATCGCACCCAAACCCTCGGAGTCCGAGTCCTCGATCTCAGCGGAAGCCTATGATCATTGGCTACGCGAAAAGGTTGCGCGGTCGTTGGCCGACCCCCGTCCGTCGATCCAGCACGATGATGCCGTTGCCGCGATGAGGTTGGTTTTGGACTCTGCCGATCGATCAGGCGGAGATCGCTGAAGCTGATCTGGCGCCCTGAAGCGATTGAGGATGCCTCCACAATTCTGGGTTACATCGCCGAACGAAATATGAGCGCAGCACTGCGCCTTTCGACATCGATCGAGGCATGCGCGCACCGTCTCGTCGATCATCCGTTCCTGTACCGACCGGGCAGGGCCGACGGCACCCGCGAAGCTGTCATTCATCCCAACTATCTGCTGATCTATCGCCTCGTCTTGGACACGGTCGAGATCGTCAACGTCGTGCATGCGCGTCGGGATTACCCGTAATCTCCATCACCAACTGTCATCATACCAACACAATCCCCGACTAACCGCCGGCTCGGGGAGTGAGCGTCGCGAGGCGTCGTCGGGCCGTCCGGGGAGGGCGGTCGATGGCGCGTAGCGGCGTTGCATATTGGGATGTGCGGCCGGTCGTCAGGGACGCCGGCGCACGATTGGGGAATAAAAACTTTGAAGATTTCGGTCGTTAAGTCGGCGCTGATGCTTGGCGTCGCGTTTGGTTCTGTCGTGGGTGGCTCGGCTGCATTTGCGCAGACCGCGCCCGTTCAGGAGCAGGCTGCACCAGAGGAAGGCCTCGGCGACATCGTCGTCACCGCCGAGCGTCGTTCGGAAAACCTCCAGAAGGTGCCGCTGTCGGTCGGCGTCGCGTCGGGCGATGCGCTGCGCACCTACACCTCGGGCGGCGACGACACGTTGCTCGCGCTGTCGGGCCGGGTGCCCGGCCTGTACGTCGAATCGACCACCGGCCGCATCTTCCCGCGCTTCTACATCCGCGGGCTCGGCAACATCGATTTCTACCTCGGCGCCTCGCAGCCGGTCACGATCATCCAGGACGACGTGATCCTCGAGCATGTCGTGCTGAAGTCGAACCCGGTCTATGACGTCCGCCAGGTCGAAGTGCTGCGCGGCCCGCAAGGCTCGCTGTTCGGGCGCAACACCACCGCGGGCATCATCAAGTTCGACACGATCAAGCCGAGCAACGATTTCGAGAGCCGCGCGTCCGCATCGGTCGGCTCGTATAACAGCGTCAACCTGGACGCCGGCGTCGGTGGCCCGCTGATCAAGGACCTGTTGTCGATCCGCCTCTCGACGCTGATTCAGCACCGTGAGAATTACGTCGACAACCGGTTCGCGGGCGTCAGCGCCGACAACACCGCGACGCCGCGCAAGGACGCGATGGGCGGCTTCGACGACCGCAACGTCCGCGTGCAACTGGCGCTGACCCCCGGCGAGCGCTTCACGCTCGACCTGTCGGGCCATGCGCGCTGGTATGATGGCACCTCGACGCTGTTCCACCGCGGTGCGCTGAAGAAGGGTTCGAACGACGTGTCGGCCGAGCCGCGCAACGTCGTCTCGTACGACGAAGCGAACGACAACCCGCAGAGCTACAACACCTATGGCGGCTCGGTCCGTGCGACCTACGACTTCGGTCCGGCCGCGCTGACCTCGATCACCGCGTACGAGACGACCTCGGGCTTCAGCCGCGGCGATACCGATGGCGGTGCGGCCGCGAACTTCCCGGTCGGCGGTCAGCCAAACGGCTTCGGCCAGTCGCAGGGCCAGATCCGCGATCTCGATCAATGGTCGCAGGAAGTCCGGCTTGCAGGCACCCCCGGCGGTCGTTTCAACTGGCAGGTCGGCGGCCTGTATTTCGACACGCGCGACATCACCGACTTCTACCAGCGCGGCTATTTCCTGACGACCGCGGCACGCAACCCCAACAACTGGGTCCGGCTGCACAACGTCAACACGTCCTGGGCCGGCTTCGGGCAGGTCAGCTATGAGCTGGTCGACAAGCTGACGTTGACCGTCGGCGGTCGCATCACCGAGGACAAGAAGCGTACGCAGCTTCTCAAGACCGCGGACACGGCGGCAGGCGTCGTCACGTATCGCGGCCGCACCGACGTGACGCTGAAGGCGACCAAGCCGAGCTGGGACGCGAGCCTGTTGTACCAGGCGAGCCCCGACGTCAGCTTCTACACGCGCGTTGCCGAAGGCTTCCGCGGGCC
>JAJNQF010000121.1 GCA_021154945.1 Sphingomonas sp. | reverse complement strand
CGACCTGGAGCGGATGCGTCGCATCGAAACGCCGGGCGAACGAGGTCACCACGCCGGTATCCATCGCGGTCGCCATCGTGATCGGCTTGAACGTCGATCCCAGCTCGAACACGCTCTGCGTCGTGACGTTGCGCAGTTCCTCGCTGCCCGACATGCCGACCCGGTTGGGATTGAAGGTCGGCAGCGAGACCATCGCGATCACCTCGCCGGTCGCCACGTCGAGGACGATGCCGCCAGCGCCGCGGGCCGAGAAGGTGGTCATGGCGCGGCCGAGTTCGCTCTCCATCGCCGCCTGGACGCGGTTGTCGAGCGACAACGCGACCGGCGTGCCGTTGAGCGCGGGGTTGGTCAGCCGCTCGTCGAGCACGCGCTCCATCCCGCTCATGCCGTGACCCGCGGTCGACAGAAAGCCGAGCGCATGCGCCGCCATCGTCGATTGCGGGTACAACCGCTGCGTATCGCGGTCGAACACGATCGCAGGCTCGCCGATCGCATTGACCTGCTCGACGAGCGCCGGCGACGCACGGCGCTGGAGATAGATGAAGTTCTTTCGCGACGTCAGCAGCGCATAATAATGCGCCTGGTCGCCGGCCTCGGGCATCAACGCCGCGAGCTTGCTGGCGATCTCGGTCGGATCGCCGATCAGCTTCTTCGGGTGAACCGCGACCGTCCACGCATCGATCGTCCGCGCGAGCGGCGAGCCGTTGCGATCGACGATATCGCCGCGCGCCGCGATCGCGACCGAGCGCGCCTGCGGATCGGCCAGCGATGCCTGCACCGCCAGCATCCCGAGCCGTCCGACCACCACCAGCACCGCTGCGCCGAACAGGAACATCAACATCATCAGGCGTGTGTGCGCCGTCGCCACCAGGGCGTGACGCTGGTTGGCGCTACGCTGTTGCGAGACAGGCCGGGCGACCAAGGCGGTCACCGCCGCTTACGGCTCTCGGAGCGGGCCCCGCTCATGATGTCACCCAGCGTCGTATCGGACAGCAGCTTGCGGTCGAGCATCGCAACCGCCTGCGGACGAACCTTCGCGACGGCGGCGAGGCGCTCGGTCTTGGCGGCGCGGACGAGCGCAGCCTCGGCTGAGCGTGGCGTCGATACCGACGCGCGGATCACGACCGGCTTGAGCGCGGTCTTCGACGCAGCCTGGATCGCGACGTTCATCGCGCGCGGTGCGCTGACCTGCGCCATCTGAATTGGAGCAACGGGGGAAAGCTTCACGACTGGCGGAGCAGCGGTCACCGGGACGGTCGACGTGGAAACGACGGCCCCCGCCCCCGACGGCACGAGCAGCGCGGCGGTCTGGACCCCGTCCGCGCGAAGGCTGTTGACGTCGAGCGCCGCGAGCGCGGCCTCGCTCACCACGAACTGGCCGGCGGTCGGCGCCGACAGCGCCAGCGTGTCACCGTTCCAGCGCTCGAGCTGCGCCAGATTGCCGCGCGTGTCGAACTCGGTCTCGAGCGCACGAATATCGCGCTGGGCGACGCGGATCTGACCATTGACCGCCTCCAGCTTCTTGCGCTCGGCGGCGACCTGCAGCGACACGAGGTAGAAACCGAGCACGACGGCCACGCAGCCCCCGAACCAGCCCACACCCTTCATCCGATACGCCGCCGTCATGTCGTCACCTCTTCCGTCCAGGGTTGCGCGGAGGTCCGCCGCGCCGTCCGTAATGTCGCCGAGCGCGCACGCGGGTTGCGTGCGATCTCGGCCTCGCTGGCGCGAACACCGCGGCCGACGTGAGAAAAACTAGGTTCCGCAACGGCTTTCACCTGCGGAAGATGACGCGAACCTGAAGGCGAGCCGCCGGAACGCGTGCGCAGGAAGCGCTTCACCATCCGGTCCTCGAGGCTGTGGAAGGTCACGATGGCGAGCCGGCCACCGGGCTTGAGCACGCGCTCGGCCGCCAGCAATCCGTCGGCCAGCTCGCCCAGTTCGCGGTTCACGTGAATGCGGATCGCCTGAAACGCGCGCGTCGCGGGGTCCTTCTTGTCGTGCGCCTTATAGCCGAGCGCGCGGCGGACGATGTGCGCCAGCTCGCCGGTCCGCGTCAGCGGGCGCGCCGCGACGATCGCGCGCGCGACGCGTCGCGACTTGGGCTCGTCGCCATATTGATAGAGCACGTCGGCGATCTCGTTCTCGTCCGCTTCGTTGACGAAATCCGCCGCCGACATGCCGGCCTGCGCCATCCGCATGTCGAGCGGGCCATCCGACTGGAACGAGAAGCCACGCTCGGCCTGGTCGAGCTGCATCGAAGACACGCCGATATCGAGCGTCACGCCGTCGACCGGTGCCAGCCCGCGCGCTTCGAGTTCCGAGGCCATCGCCGAGAAGTCCGCGGCGATCAGCGTCAGGCCTTCTTCGGCTTCTTCCATCGCGCGACCATTCGCGATCGCGTCTGGATCGCGGTCGAACGCGACGATCCGCGCACCGGACTTGAGCAGCGCCAGCGTGTAGCCGCCCGCACCGAACGTGCCGTCGACCATCGTCTCGCCGGGCTCAGGGGAAAGCGCGGCCAGGACTTCGTCGAGCAGGACGGGGATATGCGGAGCGTCAGGAGTGCTCACAGCTGCACCCCCTTCTCGGCCATGTAGAAGCGCGCCATTTCCTTGACGACGGGGGGCATGCCGTCGGTGGCGATCAGCGTCGCAGGGTCCCAGATCTCGATGTAATCGAGCACGCCGTAGAAGAACGCATGGCCCTTGATGCCCGCATAGAAGCGCGGGAACGCAGGCATGATGAAGCGCCCGGAGCCGTCGAACGGCACCGCTTCGCCCGACGCGGCGGCGCGCTTGATGTTATAGTCGTATTCGCCGCTCTCGGACGTGTTCTCGGATTCGCGGCGATCGAGTCGATCGGCGAGGATGTCGACGTAACCGGGATCATACGCGACCAGGCAGCGATTCTTCTGATGCGCGCCGATGATGATGGTCCCGCCGTCCTTGCCGTTCGCCTTGGGCGCATTTGCGGAGAGGGTGGCGCGGAGTGCCGAAGGGATGGCTACCCGGCCCTTGTCGTCGACAAGGCCGATACCGTCTCCTTGATAGCGACCACGAACCGACACGCCAAAACCCTTCGAAATGGCGCACACGTTTCACCATCCCGGAAAGCGACCATCGTCGCGCTCCGGCCGCGCTTTAAAGCTAACGGTGAACGTGCCCCTATTAACCTCCATCTATCATAGCCATGCGGGGACGCAACGGGATTTTTGGGGATTGGACGGATTTCACGCCGGTTTCGACGTTCAGTCCGGGGGCAGTCCGGGGGAATTTACCCGCAGATTGGATGTTACCTGCTGCAGAGCCCGATCAGTCCTGGGGAAATTCGGGGATAGTCCAAAGGGAAGCGCCTGCCCTGCGGCCAGCGACAGCGAGGGCTCGCCACCCGTCATCAGAGGACGACGCTCGCCCCTCCCTGAAAGGGAGGGGTCGGGGTGGGTCGGCTTCCGCAGATCGACCGCCAGTGACCAAAGCGGACCAACCCACCCCCAGCCCCTCCCTTCCAGGGGGGGGAGCGAGATAGTGCGGCGCTACGCTGGTATTACTGTGCGGGAGCCTGCACGTTCGCGCTCGGTGCCACGCCCATTTCCGCGAGCGGCTCGCCCGAGCCGGCCACCGCGACGCTGTTCGAAACGACCATGTTCGCCACCACGTCCGCCTGCGCGGTGCCCGCGGTGGCGACCGGTCGTTCGCGATTCGTCGAACCGATGATCGCGCTCGCCAGTCCGATCAGCAGCACGACCGCCGCCAGGCCGATCATCCCGACCTTGATCCGCTGCATGGTCTGCGAGGGTTCGTGTGGTAACTTCATCTTACCGCGTTCCGATACCCGACCACCGCCCGCCTGTCGATGCCGGGGCGGTTTTCCGCCGGGCTGGACGCTCAAGCGAGGCCCTTCGCCTCGCGCCACGTCGGGTCATACAGTGTCGAAAGATAGCGGAATCCGGTGTCGCACAGGATGGTCGCGATCCGCTTGCCCGGTCCCAGATGCCGTGCCAGCGCCACTGCGCCGGCGACGTTGATGCCCGACGAGAGACCGAGGCACAGCCCTTCCTCGTCGAGCAGGCGGCGGACCCAGGCATAGCCCTCCTGGTCGGAAATCCGGAACTGCGTATCGATCGGCGCGCCCTCGAGATTGGCGGTGATACGCCCCTGACCGATCCCCTCGGCGACCGACGATCCCTCGGACTTCAACTCGCCGTGCGCATAATAGTTATACAGCGCCGCGCCGTGCGGATCGGTGAGCGCGATGCAGACGCTTTCGTCCTTCGCCTTCAACCCCAGGCCGACCCCGGCGATCGTCCCGCCGGTTCCGGCCGCGCAGGTGAAGCCGTCGACTTGGCCCTCCAACTGCGCCCAGATCTCTTCGGCCGTACCGACGATGTGCGCGCGGCGATTGGCGGTGTTGTCGAACTGATTTGCCCAGATCGCGCCCGGCGTCTCCTCGGCGATCCGCCGCGAGGTATGGACGAAATGGCAGGGCGAGGAGAAGGCGGCGGCGGGGACCAGTACCAGTTCGGCACCAAGCGCGCGCAACGTGTCCATCTTCTCGCGGCTCTGCGTCTCGGGCATGACGATGATCGTCTTGTAGCCCTTCGCATTGGCGACCAGCGCGAGGCCGATCCCGGTATTGCCCGCGGTCCCCTCGACGATCGTGCCGCCGGGCTGGAGCAACCCGCGCTGCTCGGCGTCCTCGACGATGAACAGCGCGGCGCGATCCTTCACCGACGCACCGGGGTTGGCGTATTCGCACTTGCCGAAGATATCGCAGCCGGTGGCGTCGCTGGGTCCTTTCAGCCGGACCAGGGGAGTATTGCCGATGAGGGCGAGCGTGTCGGGTGTCGTTTGCATCGTCGATATGTGGCGCCGCGACCCGCCCGGAGCAAGCGAGGGAAAGTTTGCGCCGTTAAACGCGTCGCCGCGCCAGCCTGGATACCCCCGCCCCGCCCCCAAGGTCCCGATTGGTTTCGGTCGATTTTCACCACGTCCATTTGCCGTAATGACATCGCCGACGCGCCAATCTACCAGTCGCGCTGTAATAAAACAGCGTGGAACGAAGTCTAACCTATGTTAATTCATACGACTTGGTCTCGCCGCTTTCGGCTACGCGAAGCGGCCTTTGCCTGCAGGGGGTAGTCACCGTGGAAACTTATCTGGATGCCTTGGCCCTGTTGCGGGAAGCGTTGGCCATGATGGAGGCGGTCGGCGATACGCTGATCGCGGCGCATATCGCGACTCCGCTGGCCCTGCTCGAAGACCGGGTGGCGGCACAGAACGGTATCGCCGAACGGGATGACCCGGCCTGATTCCCCCGGGCGGATTCCGTCGGCCTGATTCTATCGCGTGAATTGGTGTCTGTGGTCTTGATACCCCTCCGGTTCGTCACCGGTAGGCACCCGTTCGTCGCGCGTTGGTCGCTGGCCGTGGTGGGAAAGGGCCATTAACCTTGACGCTCCATGCTGCATGCGCGAAGCGAGATTCCGTTATGAAGATCCTCCCCATCTCCGCCGTTGCCGCGCTGCTTGCGCTGGCCGCCTGCAACTCCCAGCCCGCCGCGCCCGAGGTGGTGGATACCAATCCCGATCCGATGGCGAACACGCTGGCCAACGCCGCGCCGGTCGAGCTGCCGCCCGCGATCAAGTCCGAGGTGACGCTGCGCTGCAAGGACAACAGCCTGCTCTACGTGACGTTCTTCCAGGGCGACAAGCAGGCTCGGGTCCGCACCAAGAAGGACGGAACCGCAACCACGCTGAAGTCGGACGTCGCCGGTGCGCCGATGACCGCCGAGGGTGGCTGGTCGATGACCGGTGACGACGCCAAGGTTACGCTGACCGCACCGGGCAAGTCGGCCCAGATCTGCCACGCGTGATCTAGGCGCCCGATCTAACCGCCTGATTTAGGCGCTATATCGATAGTCCTGACGGCCGGCGGATCATTCGCCGGCCGTTTTTCTTTGTGTCGCACGCTCTTGCCCTCGCCGCCGCGGACCGGCACCGTAGCGGCATGGCAACAGTCGCGATCTACAGCCTCAAGGGCGGCGTCGGGAAGACGACGCTTTCGGTGAACCTGGCGTGGTGCGCCGCAACCCTGTCCGCCCGCCGCACCCTGCTCTGGGACCTCGACCCGCAGGCCGCCTCGACCTGGGTGCTCGGGGACGCGAATAGGGTCGACCAGGCGCAGGCGATGTTCTCGAAGGACGTCGCGGTCACCAAGCAGGCGCGGCCGACCGCCTATCCGCATCTCGACCTGATCGCCGCCGATGCGTCGTTGCGCGGGCTCGACCAGCTGTTCCACGATCTCGACAAGAAGAAGCGCCTCGCGAAGCTGCTCGCCGACCTGAAGGCCTATGACCGCGTGATCCTCGATTGCCCGCCGGGGCTGACCGAGACCGCGGACCAGGTGATGCGCGCCGCCGACCTGATCGTCATTCCCGTCATCCCCTCCCCGCTCTCGACCCGCGCGTACGACGCGGTCGTCCAGCATCTCGGCGGTCGCACGCCGCTGCTCCCCGTCCACGTGATGGTCGACAAGCGCCGCGCGCTGCATGCGGACGCCCTGGCACGCCATCCCGACTGGCCGGTCATCCCGATGGCGAGCGGGATCGAGTCGATGGCGGTCAAGCGTGCCCCGGTCGGCGTGTTCGCCCCGAAGTCCGCCGCTGCGCTCGCGTTCGCGGACCTCTGGCGCCGGATCGAACACCGGCTGACCGCATGAGCGATATTTTAGACCCGCAACTGGTGTTGGGCGCGTATTCGGTCGGCGTGTTCCCGATGGCGGACAGCCGCGACGCCGCCAGCGTCTACTGGGTCGAGCCGCGGCGCCGCGCCGTCCTCCCGCTCGACGGTTTCCAACTCTCGCGCTCGCTCAGGAAGACGATCGCCGCCGACCGCTTCCAGGTCACCGTCGACACCGCCTTCGACCGCGTCGTGCAGATGTGCGCCGAGAGCGTCGAGGGCCGCCCGGAGACCTGGATCAACGACGGTATCGAACGCGTCTTCCAGACCCTCCACGCGATGGGGTTCGCGCATTCGGTCGAATGCTGGGACGGCGGCAAGCTGGTCGGCGGGCTCTACGGCCTGTCGCTCGGCCGCGCGTTCTTCGGCGAAAGCATGGTCAGCCGCGCCACCGACGCGTCGAAGGTCGCGCTCGCGCACCTCGTCGCACGGCTGCGCGCCGGCGGCTTCACCTTGCTCGATTGCCAGTTCCAGACCTCGCACCTCGCCTCGCTCGGCGCGATCGAGATCGACCGGGCGGATTACGTCGCGTTGCTGGGCGCGGCGCTCGACGGTGCGCTCAAGCCGTCGTCCGCCGCCGGGGCAGCCTCGGCAGCCGGCGATTTCCGTGCGCTCGATCGCTTGGCGGGCAAGGCTTCGGCGGGCGGTGCGGTATCGGGGCCGGTCGCCGGGAAAGTCATCGCGCAGCTCTTGGTCCAGACGTCGTAGACCGGATGCTGCACCGCGTTCAGCGCGGGGCGTTCCTTGTACAGCCAGCCCGAGAACGTCCGCCGCCAGCGCGTGTCGACGCCGCGCACCAGCACCTGCACGAACGCACCGGTCAGCTGCTCCTGCTCCCACGGCGCGGTCTGTTCGCACGCCCGCAGCCGCAGCACGACATCGCCCATCCGCGTCGCCTGGCCGGGTTTCAGCGTCACCTCGCGGGTTTCGCCATTACGCTTGTTGAGCAGGCCCAGCACCGCGACGCGCTGCGCCATCGGCGTGCCGCCATTGGCGATCGCCGCGGCACCGGTCTCGATCGTCTCGATCGACGAATTGGCCGGCTCGTCCGCGCCCGGCAGGTCCTGCTGGACTGCGGCAACCGGCGTCGCAGGCGTGGTGAGCGCGCGGTATCCGAACCAGCCGCCCACCGCCAACGCCACGACCAACACGGCCGCGGCGAGCCAGCGCATGATCACCCTTCGGGCGTCCAGGCTTCGTAGTCACCCGTCGCGGTGGCGCGCTTGCCACCCTTTTCGAGCGCACCGGCGGGACGATAGGCGAGCGCGGTACCGGTCATGTTCGGCACCGCCGGCTTCTGCCAGGTGCGGACCGGCGGCAGCGCGCGATCGGGCACGTCGTCGACCTGGTGGTGCAGCCAGCTGAACCACGCCGGCGGCACCCGGCTGGCGTCGGTCGCGCCCTGGTAGATCACCCAGCGGCGCGGGTTGCCCGCGGTGTCCTTGCCGCCCTGGTAATAGACGTTGCCGAGCGCGTCCTCCCCCATCTTCGCCATGCTGCGCAGGCCGAATTTGGTGCCGAGGGTGGCGCCGTTCCACCACGTGAATGTCGATGCGAGAAAGCCCATGCGCCGCGCTTAACCCGAGTGGGGGCGGGCTTCAACCATGATCATCGGAAGGCGCGCGCATAGCGCCTTGCAAGATCCTCCCCCGCAAGGGGGAGGTGGCGCCGCAGGCGACGGAGGGGGCGGACACGGAACCGAGGTATCGCCTACCTCCCCCTCCGTCAGGCTGAAGCCTGCCACCTCCCCCTTGCGGGGGAGGATCGTAAAGGTCCGCCGTGGAGGCGATCGTTATGCCTTGGATGCAACCCCACTTGTTCTCCCGCGAAGGCGGGAGCCCAGGCTGGGTCCCCGCCTTCGCGGGGAGACACTTCGCTGGAGACGTCGGCTAGCCAAATACCCACCCCGGCGAAGGCCGGGGTGGTGTAATCGATCGAACGGTTCGCCTGCTTACTTCGCCTTGTCCCACGTCACCAGATCACCCTCGGCGATCCCCAGCTCCGCAGCCCTGCCGCCGATCAGTTCCAGCACCGCACCGACCGGCTCGCCCGAGGGAATCGGCGTTTCCGAGAACGGCACCGTATTCTCCGCGATCCGGGCGATCGTGCCGTCAGCGCGAATATACAGGATATCCAACGAGCTCGGCGTGTTCTTCATCCAGAAACTCGCCGCGACCGGTGCGCCGCCAGTCGGCGGATACGGCCAGAACAGCATGCCGCCATCGGGCTTCAGGTCGGTGCGAAACATCAGCCCGCGCGCCTGCTCGTCCTGCGTCTTGGCGCTCTCCACCTTGAACGTGTGAGTCCCGTTCGTGCTCTTGATCGAGAGCGGCAACGTGGCGACGGTCGCCACATCCGATTTAGCGTCGCTGTTCATGTACGCGACACCCCCGGCGCCGACGCCCAGCGCCAGCACCCCCGCCAACACGGCCTTGGCAACAAAACTCATCCCAGATCCTCTTCGACCGCAACGGCCAGCGGCCCCTTGCGCCCGGCGACGACGCGCACGCGCAGCGGTTGATCGGGTTCGACCGACTCGATCCCTGCGCGGCGCAGCGTTTCCATGTGGACGAAGATGTCGCTGCCATCGGCGCCCCGTACCAGGAAACCATAGCCCTTCAAACGGTTGAACCATTTGACTGCCGCCGCTTCATACGGCCCGGCGGCGTCGATCATCGCGATCGGATCGATCCGATCAGGCGAGGTGGGAGGACGAACCGTTTCCTCGACCGCGTTGGTCATATCGATCGAGACGATCTCACGCGCCTGGAATCCGCGCCCGCGCTGCACCGCCAGCGTCTCGACCCGCGCGCCCTCGGGCAGGCTGCGACGACCATGCGGTTGCAGGACGGAGAAATGCACGAGGATATCGCCGACGGCCGCGTCGTCCGCGACCGCAAACCCGAACCCGCGGGTGACGTCGAACCATTTGATCACGCCGCCGATCGCGCGCACGTCGACCGCACGCCCATCGACCCCGCGCCCATCGACCGCGCGCCCATCGCCCCCACCCTCGTCGATGGTAGCCACGGCATCAGCCGAAACCGATTCCTCCGCCGCCTCCAGGACAGGTTGCGAAACCGATCCCGGGACTCCGATCATCGCCGATACGGCCTGCGCCGTCATGTTCGCATCCTGCTGCGTGTCGTTACGCATTGTTACACCCCTGAGCCCCTTGCTAGCACGCTTCGTCGCAACCGCAACGAACCCGATGCGATCCTCAGTCGAAATCCATCGATTCGGGCGCGTCGGACGGCGGCGCAGCAACAATTTTGCGCGCGAGATCGAACCGGTGGCCCGCCCGCATCATCGCCGCGAGCTGTTTTTCGTGAAGCTTCCGGTCGCCGTCGCCATTCCCGTAAGGCCCGATTCGCTTGCGCCGTGCAAAGGCGAGCGCCGATTCGACGGCGCGATCGGCGATCGCGGGCGCCACCGACTCCGCATCGCCCTCGTCGATCCCCGCCTCGCGAAACGCTCCCGCGACCCGCCGCGCGCCGAGCCCGCGTCGCTGCATCGCAGCAGCCCGCTGTTCGGCAAAGGCCCGGTCGTCGACATAGCCGAGATCGGCCATCCGCTGCGCCAGTTCGGCGGGCTCGGCCAGTGCCGCGGCGGCGCCCCCGTCCCAGCCGCGCTCGCGGATCTTGCGCATCAGATAATCGGTCAGCCGCCCCCGCGTCGTCGCGAACCGCTCGACATAGCGCAGCGCCATCCGCTCGAGCGCCGCGGCGTCTAGCGGTTTGGGCGGAGCACGTTCGGTAGTACGCCCACGTCCACCGGTACCCGCGCGTGCGCTTCCAAACCCTGGTCCAAACCCTGGCGCGCCCGACTTGCCACGGCTTTTGGGGCGCCCAGTCGCGCGATCGGGGTCGTCATCGTCGGACACGCCATCATTGTGCCACACTGACACCCGAAGTTGAACGGCTAGACTAGAAATAGGTGTGCTGCGTTCAGCCGCCATGCCGGGCAAGACGCCAAAGACAGGAACTGCGATGACGACAGAGACGCTTCAGAAGGACGGCCAGACCGCGGCGACGATCGTCGCGACGCCGACCGAGGACGCCCTGCCGCGCCGTTTCGCCGATTTCGGCACGCTGGGTGAAGCGCTCGATTACGCCGCGAGCGGCAACCGCGGCCTGAACTTCCACGACGCGCGCGGCACGCTGTCGCAGCCCTACCCCTATTCGCAGCTCCGCACCGACGCCCGCGCGATGGCCGACCGCCTGATCGCCGCCGGCGTTGCCCCTGCCGACCGCATCGCGCTGGTCGCGGAGACCGGCCCCGAATTCGCAGCGCTGTTCTTCGGTGTCGTCTATGCCGGCGCATGGCCCGTGCCGCTGCCCCTGCCGACCTCGTTCGGCGGCCGCGATTCATATATCGAACAGCTCCGCGTCCAGCTGGCCAGCTGCGACCCGAAGATGCTGATCTTCCCGCCCGAACTCGCGCAGATGGCCGGCGAAGCCGCGCGCCTGTCCGGCACCATCGGCATCGACTGGTCCGAGTTCGCCGCCAAGGACGCGCCGGTCGCGACGCTGCCCGAGGCCAAGCCCGACGACATCGCGTATCTGCAATACTCCAGCGGCTCGACCCGCTTCCCGCACGGTGTCGTCATCACGCACGCCGCTTTGCTCAACAACCTTGCCGCGCACAGCCACGGCATGGAAGTCTGCGACACCGATCGCTGCGTCTCGTGGCTGCCCTGGTATCACGACATGGGGCTGGTCGGCTGCTTCTTGTCGCCGATCGCCAACCAGGTCTCGACCGATTATCTCAAGACCGAGGATTTCGCGCGCCGTCCGCTCGCCTGGCTCGATCTGATCAGCCGCGACACTGGCACGACGCTCAGCTATTCGCCGACCTTCGGCTACGATATCTGCGCGCGCCGCATGTCGTCGCAGACCAAGGCGAGCGACCGCTTCGACCTGTCGCGCTGGCGCGTCGCGGGCAACGGCGCCGACATGATCCGTCCCGACGTGATGCAGTCGTTCGTCGACGCGTTCGCCGATGCGGGCTTCAAGGCGAGCGCATTCCTGCCGAGCTACGGCCTCGCCGAAGCGACGCTCGCGGTCTCGCTGATGCCGCCGGGCGAGGGCATCCGCGTCGAACTGGTCGAGGAGACGCAGCTGTCGGGCGGCTCGCGCGGCGGGGACCGTCCCCAGCGCTACCGGGCGATCGTCAACTGCGGCAAGCCGGTCCGCGACATGCGAATCGAGATCCGCGAAGAGGACGGCACGCCGCTCCCCGATCGCGCGATCGGCAAGGTGTGGTGCAGCGGCAAGTCGGTGATGGTCGGCTATTTCCGCGACGACGCCGCGACCGAGGCGTGCATGGCGGACGGTTGGCTCGATACCGGCGACATGGGCTATATGTCCGATGGCTACATCTACATCGTCGGCCGCGCCAAGGACATGATCATCGTCAACGGCAAGAACCACTGGCCGCAGGATATCGAATGGGCGGTGGAACAGCTTCCGGGCTTCAAGGCCGGCGACATCGCCGCCTTTGCGATCACCACGCCCGGCGGCGAGGAAACCCCCGCGGTATTGGTCCAGTGCCGCAGCTCGGACGAGGCCGAACGGCTTCGCCTGCGCGACGAGATTCGAGAGCGCGTGCGGTCGGTGACGGGCATGAACTGCCTGATCGAACTGATCCCGCCGCGCACCCTGCCGCGTACCT
>JAJNQF010000104.1 GCA_021154945.1 Sphingomonas sp. | reverse complement strand
GCCACGAGCGCCTCCGCCCGGAACTGCCCCTCACCCCGACCCTCTCCCCGGAGGGGAGAGGGAGAAGACAAGGATTTCACCATGAAGATCGGACTGATCGGCCTCGGCCGGATGGGCGGCAATATCGCGCGCCGGTTGATGAAGAACGGCCATGAGGTCGTCGCCTATGACCGCGACGCCGAGGCCGTGAAGAAGCTCGCCGCCGATGGCGCGATCGGCGCGGAGTCGCTCGACGACATGCGCGCCAAGCTCGACACGCCGGCGATCTGGTGGGTCATGGTGCCCGCGGGCGAGCCAACCGAGAGCACCGTCCAGGCGATCGCAGCGAAGGCGAACGACGGCGACATCATCATCGACGGCGGCAACAGCTTCTACAAGGACGACGTCCGCCGCGCGAAGGAACTGGCCGAGAAGGGCATCCACTATGTCGACGTCGGCACGTCCGGCGGCGTCTGGGGGCTGGAGCGCGGCTATTGCATGATGATCGGCGGCGACAAGGAAACGGTCGATTACCTCGATCCGATCTTCGAGACGCTCGCACCGGGCATGGGCGACATCGTCCGCACGCCGGGTCGCGTCGAGGGCCAGGCCGATCCGCGCGCCGAGAAGGGCTATATCCACGCAGGCCCATCGGGCGCCGGGCACTTCGTCAAGATGGTGCATAACGGCATCGAATACGGCCTGATGCAGGCCTATGCCGAGGGCTTCGACATCCTCAAGGGCAAGTCGGGCGAGCATGTCGCGGAGGAGGAGCGCTTCGATATTAACCTGACCGACGTCGCCGAAGTCTGGCGCCGGGGCAGCGTGATCTCGTCATGGCTGCTCGACCTGTCGGCGATCGCGCTGGCAAAGGACGGCAAGCTCGATGCGTTCAGCGGCAGCGTCGCGGATTCTGGCGAAGGCCAGTGGACGATAGATGCGGCGATGGAGGAGAAGGTGCCCGCCAACGTGCTGACCGCCGCGCTGTATGCGCGCTATCGCAGCCGCGTCGACCATACGTTCGGCGACAAGCTGTTGTCGGCGATGCGCTATGGCTTTGGTGGCCATGTCGAGATGCCCCAGTGAGCGGTGGCATGAGTTCGGGTATCAAGCTGCTCGTCTCCGATGTCGACGGGACGCTCGTCGACAAGGAGAAGAAGGTCGCGCCCGCGACCGTCGATGCGGTCGAGCGGCTGAAGGCGGCGGGCCTCGGTTTCACGATCATCAGCGCACGGCCGCGTTCGGGGATGATGCCGATCGCCGAACTGCTGGGCATCGACGAGCCGATGGGGGCTTTCAACGGCGGGATCGTGTTCAAGCGCGACGGCACCGTGATCGAGCATCACATGATCGACGTGGACGTCGTGCGGGGCGCTATGGAGATCGTCGGCGATGCGCCCGTGGATACGTGGTTCTTCGCGGACGACGTCTGGTATGCCAGCACCGATCAGGGCGGGCATGTCGGCAGCGAGCGTAAGGCGTCGGCACAGAATCCGGTGATCGTTTCCGACTTTTCCGATCTGCTGGCCAAGGCGGACAAGGTCACCTTCGTCAGCGATGACGAGGATCTGTTGCGCGACCTGCATGCCAAGGTTGCGGCGAAGTTCGACACCAAGGCGACGATCGTCCAGTCGCAGACCTATTATCTCGACATCACGCCCGTCGCCGGCAACAAGGGCAGCGGGATCGAGGAACTGGCGGACGCGTTCGGCATCAGCTTGACGCAGACCGCGGCGATCGGCGATCAGGCCAACGACATCGCGATGCTCAAGCGCGCGGGCCTCGCCATCGCGATGGGCAACGCGCCGCAGAATGTCCGCGACGTCGTCCATCAGATTACCAGCGCGAACGACGCCGACGGCGTCGCGCACGCGATCGACAATTTTATCCTTACTGGAGTTTCCGCATGAAAGAGTTGGTTGCCTTCGACCTCGATGGAACGCTGGCCGAGAGCAAGCAGCCCTTGCAGGAGCCGATGGGCGAGGCGCTGGCGAACCTGCTCGACGTCGCGCATGTCGCGGTGATCTCGGGCGGCGACTGGCCGCAGTTCGAGAAGCAGGTCGCGTCGCGCCTGCCCGAGCGCGCGGATCGTACCAAGCTGTGGCTGATGCCGACGACGGGTACGAAGCTGTACCGGTTCGATGGCGAATGGCGCGCGGTGTATGCCGAGTTGTTCGAGGAGGACGAGAAGCAGAAGATCCTGAAGGCGTTCGACGAGTCTCTGGAGGCGACCGGCTTCGTGCCGGAGAAGACCTGGGGCGAGCGGATCGAGGATCGTGGCAGCCAGATCACGTTCTCTGCCTTGGGTCAGGAAGCGCCGATCGATGCCAAGCACAGCTGGGATCCGGATTTCGCCAAGCGGAAAGTGATCCAGGCCGATTTGCGCAAGCGCCTGCCGGGGTTGTCGATCAATATGGGCGGCGCGACCTCGATCGACATTACGCGCGAGGGTGTCGACAAGGCGTATGGGCTGAAGAAGCTCAACGAGGCGAGCGGCATCGCGCTCGACAAGATGATGTTCATCGGCGACGCGATCTTCCCGGGCGGGAATGATTATCCGGCGGAGCAGCTTGGGCTCGACGTGGTGAAGGTCAAGAACGTCGACGGCACGCTGGCGGCGATCGCCGGGATCGTCGCATGCCTGAAGTGATCTTGTGAGCGTCGCCTTCCGTCGCGAGAGTGACGAGGAACATCTCGAACCGAAGTTCGAACAGCCGATCGCGCCGGGGCCGAATCTGGTCACGGCGCGTGGGTTGCGGCTGATCGGCGAGCGGGTCGTGGAGATCGAGGCGGCGGTTGCAGCGGAGACGGACGAGGAGGCGCGGAAGCTTCTGCTACGGGATTTGCGGTACTGGCATACGCGTCAGACGACCGCCGAGATCGCACCGTCGCCGGAAGAGGACGAGGTCGGGATCGGCTCGCGGGTTCGCGTTCGGATGAACGGGGCGGAGCGGGTGATTTCGATCGTCGGTGGTGACGAGGCCGAGCCTGGTGATGATCGGCTGGCGTTCTCGGCGCCGTTGGCGCGTGCGTTGATGGGGGCTGCCGTCGGCGAGACGGTCGCGTTTGCGGGCAAAGCGGATGCGATCGAGGTGCTGGCGATCGACAAGGATGACGGATGATGGCTGAGGCGAAATTCGAGCGGCATCGTCAGGCGTGGACGCAGGACGAGATCCAGAAGCTGCACACGCTCGCCAAGAAGGGCATGGCGCTGAAGGCGATCGCCAAGGCGCTGACACGGAGCGAGGAGTCGGTGAAGGTGCGGGCGAAGGAGGATTCGCTGAATATCGCGAAGCTGCGGTAGGTTTATGAGGCGAGAAGCCCTCTCCCCTCCGCGGAGAGGGTTGGGTGAGGGGCTGTTCCGGGTGGCGCATTGCTTGGCGGCCCCTCACCCCGGCCCTCTCCCCGGAGGGGAGAGGGAGTAGAAGGGGGCTGGCGCTCGCTACGCTATGTTCCACGATGCAGTCGGAGACTGTCGCCCCCACACGCCGCCACGCAGATGCCACCACCCCGGCGAAGGCCGGGGCCCAGTTGGAAAGGTCGCTGTAACGAGGGGCAACCTGCGCCACTGCTGGCCCCCAACTGGGCC
>JAJNQF010000086.1 GCA_021154945.1 Sphingomonas sp. | reverse complement strand
GGGGGCGATAACGTCGGTTTCGGGCCCTCCCCCTCCGTCAGGCAAGCGCCTGCCACCTCCCCCTGGCGGGGGAGGATCAAGGGGATCGTCGAACGCGAGTATTACCGACACCGGCACGCGCACCGAGACCGACACCGGTCACAAAACCTTGATCACCCCTCGATCATGCCCCTCTACCGGCCACCCCGCCAGATCTGCAACGGCGCCGTCGGAGCCAGTCCACCTTGGTGCACCGGGCAGCGACGATAGCGAAAACGTCGGTCCAGGCAGATCCAGACCTCGTCGAGCCAACCCTGCCTCGTCGCCGTCACCCGCATCATGTCCGGCTTCAAGCCGGGGTTCGCGCCTGCCATCGCCGCCGCGAACCGTCCTGCGGTCATCTGAGTCCGCGATAACGCGTTCATGTCCGGATAGCGGAGCTTGCCGTACAGTCCGGCCGACTGGTTGAAATACTTCGCCGGACGATAGCCGGGCATGCAGGTGCCGTGCTTCGCCCATTCGTGCTGAAGTAACTGCGCGGACGGCGTGGTGCAGAGATGCGCGCGGATCACCGGCGGCGGGACGAGGCCGGCGGCGTGGCAATATTGCGGCCAGTCCTTGCCGACGCCGTCCGGCCAGAGCCCGTGCAGCGTGAAGCCGAACCGGTTGCCCGCGCCGCACTGGAAGGTCGATCCCGCACGATCGCCATTGTCCCGGCAATATTGCGGCGCCCAGGTGATCGCGAGCGTATAGCTGCCGATCGGGATGTCGCGCTTCGGCTGGCTCGCCGAGGGCAGATCGGGGCGGACGCGCTCGACCGACGCCGGGGCCGAGCATTGATAGGCCTGTGCCTGGACCACGCCCGGCAAGGCCAGTGCCACGGCGGCGAGCATCACTCTAGCGATCATGCGACATCTCCTCGAAAGTGTCCGACTCGTCGGGATCGGGCAGTTCGCCGAGCCAGCGCTTTGCATCCGCCTTGAATAAAAGGAGCGCCGCGGCGACGTACAGGGCATCGGCGGCGAACGAGACGATCGAGATCGTGCCGATCGTCGTCTGCCCTCGCGCCACGCTTGCCAGCGACAGGCCGACGCCAACGATCGACAGCACCGCCAGTACCAGGACGACCCACTTAGCCGCCACGCTGGGCGAGCGCGCGGTAAAATACCAGAGCAGCAGCGTGATCGCGATGCCCGCGACCTGAAACGCCGGCAGGATCCAGCCGACCTGCGCCAGGACCGGGTTGGCCGCGACCAGCGCGGCGCGCTGCGACCAGCTCATCGCGGAAACGATCAAGCCGAGCACGAACGAGGCGAGATACAGCCTTTCGTAGCGCACGATCGATATCGGCCTGACCATGCTTGTCGTTCCCTGTCTTGCTGTGTCGCGCCCGGTTCACGCCGCGATCGGCGCGGTCGTCAGGCGGTCGCGAAGTCCAGGCCTATATCCGCCGCCGGTGCCGACTGCGTCAAGCGGCCGACCGAGACATAGGTGACGCCGCTCTCGGCGATCGCGCGGATCGTATCGAGATTGACGCCGCCCGAGGCCTCGGTCGGCACGCGGCCGGCGACCAGCGTCACCGCCTTGCGCAAGGTGGCGGGCGCCATGTTGTCGAGCAGCAGGTGCGTCGCTCCGGCCGCGAGCGCGGGCTCGATCTGGTCGATCCGGTCGACCTCGACGATGATGTGCGCGATCCCCGCGGCCTTTGCGCGCCGCACCGCTTCGGCGACGCCGCCGGCGACCGCGACGTGATTGTCCTTGATCATCGCCGCATCCCACAGCCCCATCCGGTGGTTCTGCGCGCCGCCCATCCGGGTCGCGTATTTCTCCAGCACGCGCAGGCCGGGAATGGTCTTGCGCGTGTCGAGCAGGATCGCGCCGGTGCCCGCCATCGCATCGACATAGCGGCGCGTCATCGTCGCGATGCCCGACAGATGCTGGACGGTGTTGAGCGCGGATCGCTCGGCGGTGAGCAGCGCCCGCCCCGCCCCTTCGAGCCGCAGCAATTCGGTGCCCGCCGCGACCTGCTGGCCGTCCTGGACGAGGCGTTCGATCCGCACATCCGGATCGAGTGCGCGGAAGAACGCTTCGGCGAGGTCGAGCCCGGCGACGACGATCGGATCGCGACTGTCCATCACGCCGGTGAACCGTGCGTTCGCAGGGATCACCGCGGCGGACGTGATGTCGCCGATCGTGCCGAGATCCTCGGCCAGCGTCGCCGCGACGAACGCAGGAATGTCGAAGGTTTCGGGCAATGCTGCGTTCACCTAAACTCTCCCAGAAATTGCCGGCCGGCGATGCCAGCGCCGGTGCCAAAAAACTGTGCGCGGGGACAGCGAATTTACGCCGCCGCCGAGCGACGAAATTATTTCGAGCAACCCGGAACCAAATCGAATTGTCCGAGTTGCACGATCGAGCCCTGGGGAATTGCCATGCCTACGAAGACGTTAGCCGATACTGCACGCCTGAACGCGTTGCTCGACGAAGCGCTTGCGCTAGCCGATGCGCTTCAGTTGCCGATCGCGGCGATTCATATCGACCAGGCGCTTGCCCAGATCAACGCAAACGCTTCGGCGGCCTGACGCCATCGGGCGGGGACACCCCGCCCGATCCACGGCCCCGGGGGTCATTGGGGCCCGAGATCACCCTTGCCGACCGTGTTCGAGGCCATCGACAACATCGCGTCGAGGCTCTTCTTGGCCTGAAGTCGAAGCCCCTCCTCGATCTCGATGCGCGGGCTCAGATCGCGTAGCGCGACATAGAGTTTTTCCAGCGTGTTGAGCGCCATGTACGGGCAGATGTTGCAGTTGCAGTTGCCGTCCGCGCCGGGTGCACCGATGAAGCGCTTGTTCGGCAGCGCCTTTTCCATCTGATGGATGATGTGCGGTTCGGTCGCGACGATCAGCGTGTCGCCCGACATCGCCAGCGCATAATCGAGAATGCCGCGCGTCGAGCCGACATAATCCGCGTGATCGAGGATGATCGGCGGGCATTCGGGGTGCGCTACGACGGGCGCACCGGGATGCTGCGCCTTGAGCTTCATCAGTTCGGTTTCGCTGAAAGCCTCGTGGACGATGCACACCCCCGGCCACAGCAGCATGTCGCGACCCGTCTTGCGCGCGAGATAGCCGCCGAGGTTGCGGTCCGGGCCGAAGATGATCTTCTGGTCGAGCGGGATCTGCGCGAGGATCGTATCCGCCGACGAACTCGTGACGATGATATCGGACAGCGCCTTCACCTCGGTCGAGCAGTTGATGTAGGTCAGCGCGATGTGATCGGGATGCTTGGCGCGGAAGGCCGCGAACTGCTCGGGCGGGCAGCTGTCCTCCAGGCTGCACCCGGCGTCCATGTCGGGCAGCACGACGATCTTGTCGGGCGACAGGATCTTGGCGGTCTCGGCCATGAACCGCACGCCGCAGAACGCGATGACGTCGGCGTCGGTCGCCGCCGCCTTGCGCGACAGATCGAGGCTGTCGCCGACGAAATCGGCGAGATCCTGCAACTCGGGCTTCTGGTAGTAATGCGCGAGGATGACGGCGTTCTTCTCCTTGCGGAGGCGCTCGATCTCGGCGCGGATGTCGATGCCGGCGAAGTTCTGGTTCAATTCCATGGTCGTATCCCGAGTTTAACGTGCATTCCCTAGCACGTCCTGCAGCGAGCGCGAGGTGTCCCAGCGCTCCGTATTCGCGACCGGTTCGTCGGCAAAGCGAACCGCGACGGTCGCGTCGATCCCGGCGGCGCGCAGCGGCATCGCGAAACTGCGTTCCACCGCCCTGCGCGTGGCGTCCCGCGCGAGCTTGATCATGGCGGGTTCGCGCGCCTGGCGGATCAGTTCGATCTGGCCGGCGCGACGGTTGGCGGCGTCAAGGCGCTTCTCGGCATCGGTGAAGGTGGTCAGCACGCCGCCCGAGCCATATTCGCGGACCGCGTTCAGATCGACCTGCGGGCCGTC
>JAJNQF010000081.1 GCA_021154945.1 Sphingomonas sp. | reverse complement strand
GGCGCCGTGCTCCGTTACTGCGGCCTTCCCAACTGGGCCCCGGCCTCCGCCGGGGAACAAGGTAACTATGTATGACTTCAAATACTGCCGATACCTCGCCCGAAGCACTCGCCCAAGGTCTCGTCGGCCTGCTCGAAATCGAGGAGGTCGACACCGATCTCTACGTCGGCAAGCGCCAGCCCGGCGGAGTCGGCCGCGTGTTCGGCGGGCAGGTGATCGCGCAGGCACTCCAGGCCGCACAGCGCTCGACCGAAAGCCCCAAGGCCGCGCATTCACTGCACGCGTATTTCATGCGGCCGGGGAACGAGGACTATCCGATCGTCTATCGCGTCGTGCGCGATTTCGAGGGCCGGAGTTTCGCGACGCGGCGCGTGATCGCGATGCAGAAGGGGCAGCCGATCCTCAACATGGCGGCGTCGTTCCAGATGCCGGAGGAAGGCCTGCACCATCAGGACGCAATGCCCGACGTGCCGGCCCCCGAAACGCTCCGCTCGGACCGCGACCTGCGGCTCGAGAATATCGACGGCATTCCCGAGAAATTCCGCGCGCACATGCTCCGCTGGCGGCCGATCGAGGTGCGCCCGGTCAACCCGCGCAGCTGGATCCATCCAGCCCCGCAGGAGCCCAACTATGCCAACTGGTTCCGCTTGGTCGCGCCGATCGGCGACGATCCGGCGATGCACCGTGCGATCCTGGCCTATGCGTCGGACATGGCGCTGCTCGGCACGGCGCTCCTGCCGCATGGCAAGAACTGGATCACGCCGGGGCTGCAGACCGCCAGCCTCGACCATTCGCTCTGGCTGCACGAGGATTTCCGCGCCGACGACTGGCTGCTCTACGCCTGTGACAGCCCCTGGTCGGGCCACGCGCGCGGCTTCAACCGCGGCAAGATCTTCGCGCGCGACGGCCGCCTCGTGGCGAGCGTCGCGCAGGAAGGGCTTATCCGGATGCGCAAATAGCCCCGTACATCGTCGGGGTTACTTGCGCGTCCAGACCTTCTCGCCGCCGATCCAGGTTTCCTGGACGACGGTGCCGCGCAGGTCGGTCGGCGACGCCATCGTCGGGTCACGGTCGACTATGATGAAGTCCGCACGCTGCCCGGGAGCGAGCGCACCGAACTGCTTATCGGCAAACCCGGCATAGGCCGCCGCGCCGGTCATCGCCCACCACGCCTGTTCGCGCGTGATCAGTTCCTGCGGCTGCCAGCCACCCTGCGGTTGCCCGTCGGCATCCTGACGCGTGAACGCCGCGGCCCAGGTTGCGAACGGATCGGGCTTCTCGACCGGGAAGTCGGTGCCGAAGGCAAGCTTGGCGCCGTTGGTCAACATCGACTTCCACGCATAGGCGCCCGCCAGGCGGTTCGGCCCGAGCCGTGCCTCGGCCATCGTCCGGTCGCTGGTTTCGTGCGTCGGCTGCATCGAGGCGATCGTGCCGAACTTCCCGAACCGCAGCAGGTCGGTCGGATCGACGACCTGCGCATGCTCGATCCGCCAGCGGCGGTCGCCGGTATAGGTCTCGCTCTCGACCTGGATCGCGTCGAGCACCATCTGGTTGGCCCTGTCGCCGATCGCATGGACCGCGACCTGATAGCCGTCCATCGCCGCCCGGCTCATCTGGTTCTGGAGCTGGTCGTCGGTCACGAAACCCAGCCCCGACTGGCCGGGCGCGTCGACATAGGGCTTCAACAGCCACGCGCCGCGCGATCCCAGTGCACCATCGGCGTACAGCTTCACGCCGCCCATCCGCAGGCGATCATTGTAGAGCCACGGCGTCGGCCCCTTGCCGCCGATCCGGCTCGCGGTCTCGACGCCCAGCGCATAGCTCATGATACGGACGCGAAGCCCGCCGATGTCCGCCATCCGGCGATAGGTCAGCCAGTCGTCGAGCGTCGTGCCCATGTCGGCGACCGCGGTGACGCCGTAGCGCAGCAGGATGCTCTGCGCGGTCAGGAAGGCGGCGTCGCGCTCCTTGGGGAGTGGCTGTGGGACGACCTTCTCGATCAACGCCTGCGCGCCATCGACGAACACGCCCGCAGGCGCGCCGCCGGTCTTCTCGATGCGCCCACCTGCCGGAGATACGGTCGCGCCGGTGACGCCAGCCTCGCGCATGGCCTCGCGGTTCGCCCAGCTGGCATGACCGTCGGCGCGCGACAGCCAGATCGGGTGCCCGCCCGAGACGGAGTCGAGATCCGCGGCCGTCGGGAAGCGACCCAGTCCCCAGGCCTCCTGGTTCCAGCCGCGCCCGATCACCCATTTCCGATCGGGATTGGCGGCGACATAGGCGGCGATCCGCGACTTCGCCTCCTCGAGCGACTTGGTCATCGACAGGTCGAGCGACAGCGCGCCGAAACCCATCTCGATCACATGGCCATGCGCGTCGACGAAGCCCGGCAGCACGGTCTTGCCGCCCATGTCGATCCGCCAGTCGTAGAGCGGCTTGCCCGCGTTTTTCTTCAATTCCTTGCGGCTGAGCTTGGGCGCTTCCTCGCCCGGCGGCACGAGCCGCGTGACCTTGCCGTCCTTGTCGATCAGGATCGCCTTGAAGTGGATCACGCGGCCACCGTCGGCGACCGTGATGCCGTTGACGTTGTCGACGATCCCGTCGGCCAGCGCCGGGGTGGCGAACAGCGACAGGGCGGCACTTGCGAACAGGACAGGCTTCACTTCGGCAATCTCCGCACCAACGCACTCGTATCCTGCCGCGCGCCACCCATGGCCTGCACATCGGCATAGAATTGATCGACCAGCGCCGCGACCGGCAGGACCGCACCGTTGCGCCGCGCCTCGTCGAGCGCGAGCCCCAGATCCTTGCGCATCCAGTCGACCGCAAAGCCGAAGTCGAAGTCTTCCTTCGCCATCGTCGGCCAGCGATTGACCATCTGCCAGCTCTGCGCCGCGCCGCCTGAAATCGCCTCGAACACCTTGTCGAGGTCGAGCCCGGCATTCTGCGCGAAGCGGATCGATTCGGACACGCCCTGGATCACGCCGGCGATCGCGATCTGGTTGCACATCTTGGTCGTCTGGCCCGCGCCCGCGTCGCCGACATGAACGATGCGTGCGGCATAGGCCTGCATATACGGCTCGGCCTTCGCCATGGCGTCAGCGGAACCGCCGCACATGATCGACAATTTGCCGTTCTCGGCCCCCGCCTGCCCGCCCGACACCGGCGCATCGACGACGAGCGCGCGCGCCTCCGCCAGGCGGCGCGCGATCGCGGCGGACACGGTCGTATGGTCGACGAATACCGCGTCGTCGCGCATTGCCGCGAACACACCGTCCTCACCTAATGTCACCGCGGCAAGATCATCGTCATTGCCGACACAGGTGAACACCGCATCCGCATCGCGCGCCGCCAGAGCAGGCGTGTCCGCGACCGTTCCACCGTATTTATCGGCCCATGCCAAAGCCTTGGCCTGGGAGCGATTATAGACGGTAACGTCGTGCCCTGCCGCGACGAGATGCCCCGCCATCGGCGCGCCCATCACGCCAGTCCCGATGAATGCCAGTTTTGCCATGGATCAAGCGCATAAGCGGTGTTTCCCCTGCGCGCCAGATGGTCTAGCGCAACGCCTATGGCTACCC
>JAJNQF010000078.1 GCA_021154945.1 Sphingomonas sp. | reverse complement strand
ACCACGCCCCGGTCCTCGGCGAACACAGCGAGGTGGTCCTCAAGGAGGCCGGACTGTCGGACGACGACATCGCCGAAGCTCTGTCGGGGAACGGACAATGACCACGCAGACCGAAGATGTCCGATCCGGTGGTTGGTGGGCGTTGAGCCTCCTCGTGGCGATCTATGTCCTGAGCTTCGTGGACCGAACGATCCTGTCGTCGCTGGGAGAAGCCATCCGGCACGAACTGGGACTGTCGGACACCCAGTTGGGCCTGCTCGGCGGCTTGGCGTTCGCGCTGACCTATTCCGTACTGGGCGTGCCCGTGGCGTTTCTAAGTGAGCGCGTGTCGCGAAAGGCCGTCATCACGATCGCGGTGGTGATCTGGTCGGTCATGACGATGCTGTGCGGGCTGGCCGGCGGCTTCGCGTCGCTGCTCCTGCTGCGTGCCGGAGTCGGCATCGGCGAAGCAGGGTTCACGCCGCCGGCCCATGCCCTGCTGTCCGACTTCTTTCCGCCGCATCGCCGCGCCTTCGCGCTGTCCCTGTTCAGCGCGGCCATTCCGATCGGCGTCCTCGTCGCAGCGCTTGGTGGGGGATGGCTGGTGCACTCGATGGGCTGGCGGGGAGCGTTCGTGGTCGTCGGCCTGCCAGGCCTCGTTCTTGCCCCACTGCTTTGGCTGACGATGCGTGAGCCGCAGCGCGGCGAGGCGGAGGGCGGTGGCGCTCACGCCACCCTGCCAGCCCGGCGGGTCGTCCGACACCTCGCTCGACGCCGGTCGGCCTGGTATCTCGTGGTTGGCGGCGCCTTCGCCTCGATGCCGGGCTATGCGGTCTTCACTTTCGGGGTCAGCTTCCTGATCCGCCGCCACGGACTGGGCATCGTGCCGGCAACGGTGATCTTCGGTGCGGCGGTTGCCGGCGGGCAGCTGGTCGGGATGCTGGCGG
Source organism: Sphingomonas sp. (assembly GCA_021154945.1). Classification (GTDB taxonomy): domain Bacteria; phylum Pseudomonadota; class Alphaproteobacteria; order Sphingomonadales; family Sphingomonadaceae; genus Sphingomonas. Next base: position 5,108 of record JAJNQF010000078.1, on the reverse strand, counting down.
GTGGTCGTCTTTCGGAACGCGTCTCCCGACGAGGAGCGGCGTGGCTGCTCGTCGTGCCGGCCATATCGCTCGTCGCTGGCGGCCTTCTTCAGCTGGCGGCGTGGCACCAGGAATCGATCGTTGGCTGCGCCGTTCTGCTGACGCTCGGCATGGCTGCAGGGGCGGCCTATCTCGGCCCGTCCTACGCCGCGCTTCATGGATTGATGACGCCGCGGATGCGCGCCAGCGGCATGTCCATCGTCCTACTCGTCCATGCCCTGGTGGGGCTCGGGCTGGGGCCACCGATCATCGGCATGATCAGCGACCGTGTCGCGACTGGTGACTACGTCGGCGCCTATGCGGCAGATTGCCGGACGCCGGGAAGCCATGCCCCTGCACCGATGAAGGCCACCTGCGCGTCGGCAAGCGCCGACGGAATCAAGGCCGGCCTGTCGGCCGCCGCCCTCTTCGGTCTCCTTGCGGCCGCGATGATGCTGCTTGCCGGCCGCCGATACGAGCACGACTCGACGTTGGAGGAGAATGCATGAGCACTCTGCGGGTAGAGCGTGACGGAGACGTCCTGGCGCTGACGATCGCCCGTCCCGAGGTGGGCAATGCGCTCGATCTCGCCACGTTGGAAGAGATCGGCGACGCGGTGGTCGCTGCCGCGCATGACGGAACGAGAGCCATCGTCATAGCGGGCGTGGGCGATCGCCATTTCTGCACGGGTCTCGACATGAAGGCGTTCGCCGGAATGGGATCGTTCGCCGATCCTTTTGGCGGTACGCGACGGTCGCTGTTCGAGATCATCGTCGAGAGCGAGGTGACGACGATCGCCGCAGTGCAGGGCGCAGCCTTCGGCGCGGGCTTCGAGCTCGCGCTCGCATGCGACCTGATAATCGCGGGTTCCAGCGCGAGTTTTGCGTGTCCGGAAGCGCGACGTGGCATGGGCGCGCAATTCGCGTCCGTGGTCCTGCCGCGTCGCATCGCGCCAACGCTGGCGCTCGACATGCTGCTCACCGGTACGCCGATCGACGCGACGGAGGCGCTGCGGCGCGGACTGGTCGTCACGGTGACCTCCGAGGACGTGGTCGCCGTGGCGACGGAGCGGGCGCGCCTGATCGCCTCGAACGCGCCACTGTCGATCCGACGCATCCGCCGGACGGTCCGGCGATCATGCGAGATGCCGCTCGTCGCCGCGTTGCGGCTCGATGAGCATCCTAATCCCTATGAGAGCGAAGACCGGGTCGAAGGCTTCCGCGCCTTTATCGAAAGGCGCTCCCCCGTCTGGAAAGGACAATGATGCAGGATTTGATTCTTGGACGCGCCGGCAGGGTGGCGACGATCCGCCTTGCCCGTCCCCCTCACAACTTCTTCGACGCCGCGCTTCTTCGAGGCATCGCCGATGCGCTTGCCGACAATGATGTCGACGATGCCGTCGTCGTGACCGTGATGACGGCGGAGGGCCGCAGCTTCTGTGCTGGTGCCGACTTCAAGGCCTCGAAAGGGGACGGCAACTCGGCGGCGGACGTCTATGCGCAGGCCGCTCGAATCTTGGACCGTGTCAAACCCCTGGTCGCGGCGGTAGGCGGTCCGGCGGTCGGGGGCGGCCTGGGGCTCGCGCTCGCCGCCGACTTCAGGGTCGTCAGCCCGGCCGCCAGATTCCACGCGAATTTCGCGGCGATCGGGCTCCATCCCGGCTTTGCCCTGACGGTCACGCTTCCCGCCTTGATAGGCGCCCAGGCGGCCCGCGAAATGCTGATGACCGCGAGACGTGTCGACGGCGGCGAGGCCGTGGCCCTTCGACTTGCCGATAAGCTCGTCGAGGCGGCCGCGCTGGACGAAGCGGCTCTGGCGTTCGCGGAGACGATAGCCGCCAATGCGCCATTGGCGCTCAGGACAATCCGTCGCGCGCTGCCGCTGATCGATGGGACCGCCGCGCGCGCCGCGATGGCGGCCGAACTGCAAGCGCAATCATCATTGTTTTCCACCGCGGATTTTCAGGAGGGCGTCACTGCCGGCGCCGAACGTCGTCCGCCCGTATTCGTAGGACGCTAACATGCGGTTCGATATGCCACTTGCCGACGAGCACCGGATGCTGCTCGATCTCGTCGAACGCTTCGTCGAGGATGAACTGATGCCTCTGGAACCTGCCGTGCTCGCCCGCGAGGCGGCAGGCGGGGAGGCCAAGCTGACGCGCGAGGAAACCGATCGGATCGATGCGCGGTCCCGCGAGCTCGGGCTGTGGGGACTCGATGCTCCTCTCGACGTCGGCGGCTCTGATCTGCCGCAGACCGCGATGGTCGGCGTCAACATTGCGCTCGGGCGCACCGCGGTGTCCTACGTCTTTCCCCCGGACTCGCCCAACCTGCGCATGCTCGATGCGACCGTCACAGCAGCGCAGCGCGAGCGCTACCTCGCGCCCTACGTTCGCGGAGAGACGATCTCGGCGATCGCGATTTCGGAACCCAATGCGGGTGCGGATCCCGCCGCGATGACGACGCGCGCAGTCCGGACCGAGGACGGCGGCTGGCGGATCGATGGGCGCAAGATCTGGATCAGCCGTGCGGATACGGCAGACTTCGCGATCCTGATGGCGGTCACCGATCGCGAAGCCGGACGCAAGAACGGCATCTCCGCCTTCCTGATCGACCGCGATACTCCCGGCGTACGCATCGTCGGACGCATTCCGATGATCGGCGGAACCACGACATACGAGATCGCCTATGAGGACGTCCACCTGCCTGCCGACGCGTTGCTGGGTACCGAAGGAGCGGGCTTCGCACCGATGCAGACCCGGTTGGCGACACGCCGACTGGAGATAGCAACCTGGTCGATCGGCGCCGCGGAACGAGCGCTGGCCATGATGATCGCCCACGCTAATGAGCGACGCGTGTTCGGCCAACTGCTTGCGGATCGTCAGTCGATCCAGTGGTGGATCGCAGATGCGGTCGCGCAGATCCACGCTGCGCGGCTGATGGCCTATGACATCGCTCGCCGGATGGACGTCGGCGAGGACGTATCGATCCTAGTTTCGGCAATCAAGGTCACGGCGACCGAAATGGCGACCAGCGTGATCGATCACGCCATGCAGGCCTTTGGCGCGATGGGCATGGCAAAGGAGATGCCGCTCCATCTGCTGGCAGCGCACGTTCGCCTCATGCGTATCTATGATGGCCCATCCGAAGTCCATCGGTGGGTCGTTGCAAAGGCGGCACTGCGGGCGTGATCGTAGCAGCCTGCGACACTCAAGGCGTCTGGCCCTAGGGATGAACGGCTCCGACGAACTCAGTTCGTCGGAGCGCTTTGCCCGCACAGCTGCGAGTAGGTCCGCTCGAATTCAGAGCCGCCATCGGCCAGCGCACCGAGCTTCGCGGCCTTCAGATAGACAAAGCGGCGAAACGGCTGATTGGGACCGGCCTGAACTTCGCCGCAGATCTCCTGCCGACGAGGGTCGGCATCGAGCACGTCGCGTATCCGAGCGGCAGCAGGCAAAGCAAGTGACCGCAAGACCGCATCGCGTTCGGGACCCGTCCAGTCGGAGGCCGCCGCAGACGGGGCGACATGATTGCCGGACGGTTCGCTCAACACCGTCTTCACGGTAGGCGCGCCGACAGACACGACCCGCACACCGTCACCTGGTAAACGACTTCGGGATGCGGGCCGGGAGAACGTCAGAGTCAAGAAAAGCCCCGCCGCGCCGATCGCCAGAACGGTCCATACCAAGGAGCTAGAGGGTCTCATGCCTCCATCGGTCTCATCGTTCGCTTACGTTGCTGAGAACGCCCAGCCAGTTGGGTGCCGCGTGCGCCAATTCGCCATCGGTCGCGAACGCAGCTGGTCCGTCGGCAGCGCCCTGTAGCTTCCACATGAACCATGCAGTCGGGTAGCCGAGCAACGGGTAGACGCCGATGTTGCAGTAGAGGGGGATGCCGACGTTCGCGCAATCGGGATTTGCCTGAATTTCTCCATGACTTCCCCCCGCGATCATACCCATCACCTTGTCGACCTTCCCCGACGTCGGCACGTAATAGCCGAGGTTAGTCGGTAGACTGGATACCGCGTCGAGGTCGCCGCCGATGTAGAAGATCGAACCGCGACTGACATTCGCAAGTGCACCCGGATCTATGGTGCATCTGGCGATCACGCAGAACGGACGGATCGGCGTCTCGATCGGAACATAGGTCTTGAAGATCGCGGTGTTGCGCGAGAACAGCAGGGTGGTCGTTGCCGCCCCCTGCGAATGGCCGGCCAGACCGACGTTGTCCGTATCGACCTTTCCGTAAAGTGGGCTCGTTGCATCATCAGCCGAGTCCAGCAAGAATTTCGCGGTGTCGAGAACCGTGTCTCCTTGCCCAGTCGCGCCATCGCGAGACCGGATGACGACGAAGCCCCAGCTGGCCAGATGGCGAAGGAACGTCGCGGCGTAGTCTGCAGCGATGGTATCCGCAGTTCCGTTCGCGAAAACGATGACCGGATGTCGAAAACCGTTCCTTACATGCTTGAGCGGGTTCGAACCGAGGTCGGTTGGATACCAGATGTCGCAGACGTTCCCTTCCCGGTCGCACGCCCGTTCGGTCACTCTGGTCGTGGTCGCCCACGGACCTTCCGCCGCGTAGCGACGTTCGATCGGGCTCGTCGGTTGGTAGGTTGCCGCCGCTGCTGAGTGAGCCAGCAGCATGGCGACCATGCTGCACAAGATTGACGACCGCATGCCTCTTCCTTCTATTGGGCTAGTGGAAAGCCGCTTGATGATCGATGGCCCTACCCACGCCGATTGGCTTGAATCCGGGCATCGGCGTCGAACGGCATCCAAGCCCGTGGCGTCGCGCGTCCTTCGGCCGGGTCGGGCCTTGCAGGCGACTGGTCTAAGGGTCATGCGCGAACTTACCCTCTAGAAGAGCGGCGTTGATCAGTGTTTGCGTTTCCGCCTGCAATGCCGGAGCGGTGTAGGACAGGGTCTGGGTCATGCCGACGACGAGAAGGTCGTTGGCCGGGTCGATCCAGAACCACGTTCCGGCGGCGCCGTCCCATTGATAGGTACCGAGCCCGACAGGTCCATCGGCAAGCGCAGGATCGGTGATGACGCTGCCGTTCAGGCCGAAGCCGCGACCTGGGCCGATGCGCTG
>JAJNQF010000077.1 GCA_021154945.1 Sphingomonas sp. | reverse complement strand
GGGCGTCGAAATCGCGGCCAAGCGCGACTTCGACTTCCTCCCCGCGCCGTTCGACAAGCTCGGCGTGCTCGGCAACGTCACGTTCGCCGAAGGATCGACCGACGTGTTCTATTCGGACGTTGCGGTTCGTTTGCCGTTGCCGACGCTCTCGAAATTCTCGTCCAACGCGACGCTGTATTACGACACCGATCGCTGGGGCGTGCGAGGCTCCGTGGCGACCCGCTCGCGCTATCGCTGGGGCAATGGCGGCAACGGCAATATCGGCGAATATATCAAGGGGACGACGAACCTCGACGCGTCCGCCTATGTCAACGTCACGCGCCAGTTCAAGCTGTCGCTGGACGTGATCAACATCACCGACGAGCCGATCGTCCAATATGCCGACGGCACCGCCAAGCGGGTGATGACCAACACCGTGAGCGGGCGGACGGTAGCGTTCGGCGGGACGATGCGGTTCTAGGCTGACGACGTTCGCAACGAGGGCAGGTCGGGCGAGGCGCCGGCTTGTCCTCTCGACGGCGGCTGCATCGGCGCGGTGTGCCGTGACCAGCACGGCCGACCGCCTTCTTGCCGGCCGATATGCTTGCTCTCGTGCAGCTACTGGCGCCGCTGAAGGCTTGCGCGCCAACAGGGTGACTTGTCCGGCAATACCCGCAGCCTCATGCGCGCGATCGTGCAAAACGAGACGCGGGGTGTCGTCGGTCGGTGAAAACCGATAACATCCGGGCTTACCCTGGGAGTATCGCTTGGAATCCGTCTCGATTGTACTCGTCCTTTTGCTCGCGGTCGTGGCGAGCGGCGCAGTGTCCCGCATGGTGCCGGTATCCATACCGACGCCACTGGTTCAGATCCTTCTCGGCGCGGTGATTGGGCTATCGACGTCGTATCGCGTGGCGCTCGACCCGGAGCTTTTCCTCCTTCTGTTCCTGCCCCCGCTGCTGTTCCTTGACGGTTGGCGCATACCCAAGGACGAGCTCCTCAAGGATCTGTCGACCGTCGTCGAACTGGCGCTGGGACTGGTTCTTCTGACGGTGATCGGCATGGGCCTGTTCATCCACTGGATGATCCCGGCGATGCCTCTGGCCGTCGCGTTCGCGCTTGCGGCCGTGGTATCTCCGACCGACCCGATCGCCGTCTCGGCGATCGCTGCGCGCGTTCCGATCCCCAAACGGATGATGCACATCCTGGAGGGTGAATCGCTTCTCAACGATGCGTCGGGGCTGGTGTGCCTGCGGTTTGCGATCGCCGCCGTCCTGACGGGTACGTTCTCGGCGACCACCGCCGCCACCAGCTTCGTCTGGGTTGCCGGTGCCGGCCTCGCCGTCGGTATCGTCGTCACGATCGTCGCGACCTACATCAAGGCCTGGGTCTCGCGGCGCTTCGGTGAGGAACCCGGTTCGCAGATCCTGGTCAGCCTGCTGATCCCCTTCGGCTCCTATCTCCTTGCCGAGCATCTCCACGCATCCGGGATCCTGGCCGCCGTATCGGCCGGCGTCACGATGACCTTCGCCGAACGGTCGCGTCAGGCACTGGCGACCACCCGGATGCGGCGCAATTCGGTGTGGGACACGATCCAGTTCGCGCTGAACGGCATCATCTTCGTGCTGCTGGGCGAGCAGCTTCCCGCCATCCTTGCCGGTGCGAAGGCGACAGTGCTGCTGACGGGGCATCACGGGCCGGCGTGGCTCGGCCTGTATGTGCTGGCGATCGTCGCCGGCCTCGCGATGCTGCGCTTCGGGTGGGTCTGGGTATCCTTCCGCCTGACGATGTTTCGGCGGCGCCACGGGAACGAGACGGCGCAGAAGAGCCCCGATTGGCGGCTCGTCGCCGCGATGTCGTTGGCCGGCGTCAGGGGCGCGATCACGCTCGCCGGCGTGCTGACCATTCCGCTGACGCTGACCGACGGGTCGCCCTTCCCTGCCCGCGATCTCGCGATCTTCCTGGCGGCGGGGGTCATCATCGTCTCGCTGGTCGTGGCGAGCGTCGCGCTGCCGATCCTGCTGAACGGGCTGACCATGCCGCCCGAACCTTCGCTGCAGGCCGAGGAGGACGCAGCGCGCGTCGCCGCCGCCGAGGCTGCGATCTGTGCCGTCGAGCGCGCCCAGCACGATCTTGCCGAGCGGGACGGCAATGCCGACTTCTTCGCCGCGGCCGGCACCCGGGTGATGGACCTGTACCGGGAGCGCATCGAAAGCCGTAGCGGCTCGGCCAAGGCGACCGCGGAAGCTCGGCTGCAGGATCAACTCGAGCGGACGTTTCGGCTGGCCGCCATCAAGGCCGAGCGCGCATCGGTGGTCGAGCGCGTCCGCGAGCGCCGGATCGGCAGCGTCACGGCGCAGAAGCTCATCCGCGAACTCGACCTGCTGGAAACCCGCTACCGCGTCTAACCACGATCGGTCGCCTCGGTGGCCGGCGCGGTGAACGTGGATCGCCGGACTCGGTTGAAGACTTTGCACCGACCTCGTGGCATCCCCCGGCAATGGGCGACCGACAGTCATGACACCGCACAGCATCACCCGACAGCGTATCGGTACCGAGTCGGAGCCGCTGATCGTCATCGACGGCTTCGCAAACGACCCGGACGCGTTGCGCAGCGCAGCGGCGCAAGCCCCATTCGGACCCGCCGGGGCCCATTACCCCGGCCTGTGCGCTCAGCTCCCGGAATCCTACCTGCAAGACCAGCTTCCGATCGTCGCCCGCGGCCTGGGACGCGATTTCGGATCATGCCGCCGAATCCGCGTCGTCGATGCGCAATTCTCGATCGTGACGATCTCCCCGGACGCACTCGATATCCGGCAACGCGTTCCGCATGTCGACGCCTATGGCCGCGACCGGATCGCGCTCATCCATTACCTGTCGTCTGCGCATCGCGACGGGACCGCGTTCTTCCGACATCGTCGAACCGGGTTCGAGACGATCGACGAGGCCCGCGCACCGGAGTACTTCGCGCGGCTCGGCAGCGAAGTCGAGGCGATGCCGCCCGCGGGGTACATCGCCGAGGATACCGCGCTGTTCGAACGCACCGCGC
>JAJNQF010000067.1 GCA_021154945.1 Sphingomonas sp. | reverse complement strand
ATCACGATGAAACTTTTCCGGTGTCGCGCCGTGGCGTGATCGCCGGCGGCGTCGCGTCGGCCACCTTGGCAGCCGCACCCGTCGCGCAGGCCCAGACGCAGGACGAGGCACAGGGGACGACCCAACCAGCCCCGCCGACCATGCCGGTCACGCTCAAGGTCAATGGCCGTACGACGAAGCTGAACGTCGACACCCGCACTACGTTGCTCGACGCGCTGCGTGAGAATTTGAAGCTCAGCGGCACGAAGAAGGGCTGCGATCACGGCCAGTGCGGTGCGTGCACGGTGATCGTCGAAGGTCGCCGGATCAACAGCTGCCTGACGCTCGCGGTCATGCACGAAGGCGAGGAGATTACCACGATCGAAGGCCTCGGCACGCCCGAGAAACTGCACGCGATGCAGGCGGCGTTCGTCAAGCATGACGGCTATCAGTGCGGATACTGCACGCCCGGCCAGATCTGCTCCGCAGTCGCCACGCTCGGCGAGATCAAGGCCGGCATCCCCAGCCACGTCACCGGCGATATCGCTGCTCAGCCGACCGTCACCACCGACGAGCTTCGCGAGCGGATGAGCGGCAACATTTGCCGCTGCGGCGCCTATTCGAACATCATCGACGCGATCCACGACGTCGCCGGTACGGAGCGCACGGCATGAAGGCCTTCACCTACGAGCGGGCGACGTCGGCGAAGGAAGCCGCCAGCGCCGCGGTTCGCACGCCGGGCGCGAAGTTCATCGCGGGCGGGACCAACCTGCTCGACCTGATGAAGCTTCAGATCGAGACGCCGCAGCATCTGATCGACGTCAACGGCCTGGGCCTCGACAAGATCACGCCCACCTCCGAGGGCGGTCTCCGCGTCGGCGCGCTGGTCCGCAACACCGATCTCGCTGCCGACGCGCGCGTGCGGAAGGATTATGGCGTGTTGAGCCGAGCGCTAGTGTCCGGCGCGTCTGGCCAGCTCCGCAACAAGGCGACGACCGCGGGCAATCTGCTCCAGCGGACGCGGTGCCCGTATTTCTACGACACCACCAAGCCCTGCAACAAGCGTCAGCCCGGCAGCGGCTGCGCGGCGATCGGCGGTTTCAATCGCAACTTGGCTATCATGGGCACGAGCGAGGCATGCATCGCCACGCATCCGAGCGACATGGCCGTGGCGATGCGCGTGCTCGATGCGACCGTCGAGACGGTGAATGCCTCCGGCGAGACGCGGACGATCCCGATCGCCGAGTTCCACCGCCTTCCCGGCGCTACGCCGAACGTCGAGACGTCGCTTGCGCCCGGCGAGTTGATCACCGCGGTCACCCTGCCCAAGCCGATCGGCGGCACGCACATCTACCAGAAGGTGCGCGACCGTGCGTCCTATGCGTTCGCGCTGATTTCGGTTGCGGCCGTGATCCAGCCGGGTGGTCGTGGGCGTCTCGCCTTCGGGGGCCTCGCCCATAAGCCCTGGCGCGTCGAAGCCGCCGAGGCGCAGATGCCGAACGGCGCCAAGGCAACCGCGTCGGCCGTTCTCGCCGGCGCCCGCACCACATCACAGAACGCGTTCAAGCTGCCGTTGGTCGAACGCACCATCGGCGCCGTGTTCGAAGAAGCGAAGGCCTGACGCCCATGAAGTTCGACACCCCCGCCACGGCGAACCCGAGCGACCGCATGAAGGTTCTCGGGCAGCCGATCGATCGCATCGACGGCAAGCTGAAGACAACCGGCACCGCGCACTACGCTTATGAACGCAGCGACGTCGCGCCGGATGCCGCCTATGGCTACATCGTCGGTTCGGCGATCGCCAAGGGACGGATCGAGAGCATCAACGACGCCGACGCGAAAGCTGCGCCCGGCGTGCTCGCTATCGTCACCTACAAGAACGCCGGCACTGTCGCTAAGGCCAAGGCCCATACCGCGCGGATGCTCGCCGGCCCCGACGTCCAGCATTACGATCAGGCCGTGGCCGTCGTCGTCGCCGAGACGTTCGAACAGGCCCGCGCCGCCGCCAAGCTGTTGCGCGTCAACTACGCCCGGACGGCTGGCAGCTTCGATCTGGACGCGGTCAAGGCATCGGCAGCCAAGCCCAAGGACGGCAATCCCGATACCGCCGTCGGCAATTTCGCGGGGGCGTTCGCCAAGGCGGCCGTCAAGGTCGACGAGCAATATACCACGCCCGATCAGAGCCACGCGATGATGGAGCCGCATTCCACGACGGCCGCCTGGAAGGGCGACAAGCTGACCCTGTGGACGTCGAACCAGATGATCAACTGGGCGGTTCGGGACATGAGCGAAACCTTGGGCATGCCGAAGGAAAACATCCATGTGATGTCGCCCTATGTCGGCGGAGGCTTCGGCTCGAAGCTCTGGATCCGCAGCGATGCGGTGATGGCGGCGCTCGGGTCGCGCGCGATCGGCGGGCGTCCGGTGAAGCTGGCGCTCGCGCGTCCTCAGGTGATGAACAACACCACGCATCGTCCTGCGACCATCCAGCGACTCCGCATCGGCGCGCAGAAGGACGGCAAGATCACCGCGATCGCTCATGAAAGCTGGTCGGGCGATCTGCCGGGTGGCGGTCCCGAGACCGCGCCGAACGCGACCCGGCTGCTCTACGCCGGCGCCAACCGCATGACCGCGACGCGTCTTGCCGTGCTGGATCTTCCCGAGGGTAACGCGATGCGCGCGCCGGGCGAGGCCGTCGGCCTGCTCGCGCTCGAGGCGGCGATGGACGAGCTTGCCGAGAAGCTGAAGATGGACCCGGTCCAGCTGCGCATCATCAACGATACGCAGGTCGATCCGGAAAAGCCGTCGCGCCAGTTCTCGCAGCGGGACCTCGTCGGCTGCCTGAAGACTGGCGCTGAGCGCTTCGGCTGGAACAAGCGCAATCCCGTCCCTGGTCAGGTCCGCGACGGTCGTTGGCTGGTCGGTATGGGCATGGCATCGGCGTTTCGCGACAACGTCACGATGAAGTCGGGCGCGCGCGTCGGCATCGACAAGAAGGGCGTCGTGACCGTCGCCACCGACATGACGGACATCGGCACCGGCAGCTACACGATCATTGCGCAGACCGCCGCTGAGATGATGGGCGTCCCCGTGGACAAGGTCATCGTCCTGCTCGGCGACAGCAGCTTCCCGGCCTCGTCGGGTTCCGGCGGCCAGTGGGGCGGCAACAGCTCGACCGCTGGCGTCTATGCAGCGTGCATGGCGCTGCGAGACTCGGTTGCGCGGAAACTCGGGTTCAACTCGACCGACGTCGTGTTCGAGGACGGCAAGGTGAAGTCGGGCAACCGCAGCGTCTCGCTGTCGGAGGCCGCCGGCGATTCCGGCCTGTCCGCGGAGGACTCGATCGAGTTCGGCGACCTGACCAAGACCTATGCGCAAGCCACGTTCGGCGCGCATTTCGTCGAGGTCGGTGTCGACTCGGCGACCGGCGAGATCCGCGTCCGTCGCATGAGCGGCGCGTTCGCCGCGGGCCGTATCCTCAACCCGAAATCGGCCCGCAGCCAGGTGATCGGCGCGATGACGATGGGCGTCGGCGCGGCGCTGATGGAGGACGCGGTCGTCGACAAGCGCTTCGGCTATTTCGTCAACCACGATCTCGCCGAATATCACGTCCCCGCCCACGCCGACATTCCCATGCAGGACGTGTTCTTCATGGACGAACTCGACGAAAAGTCCTCGCCGATGAAGGCCAAGGGCATCGGCGAACTCGGCTTGTGTGGGGTCGGCGCGGCGATCGCCAACGCGGTCTACAATGCGTGCGGCGTCCGCGTTCGCGAATATCCGCTGACGCTCGACAAGGTCATCGGCAAGATGGCCTGATCATAGGCTCCCCGGCGTCATGCCGAATGTCGCTGGGGAGCACATGCGGAATGCTGCGATCGACTATTCCGTGGCGATACCGTGCAACCCTGCCAGATCGAGTATCCGTATTCGGGCATAAGCGACCGCCACAATGCCTTCGCGCTCGAAGGTCTTCAGGTGGCGGTTCAGGGTTTGACGGGCGATACCGACAATTGCCGCAAGTTCGTCCTGCCGGATGATGACACTGCCATCGCCGGCGACCGAGGCGCGCAGGAGCGCTAGGGCCAGTCGCACGCGGATACTCTGGCCGATGCTGTTGGCGATGAACCGCAGCGCGGTGCGCTGATGCGCGCAAACCAGCAGCCCGAGATCGCGATACAATTCCGGTTTTAACGCGGCTGCCCGGGCGAACGCGGGCATCGGCACGTGGAGCAGGCGGGCGGATCCGAACGCCGTCGCCTCATGAGGGCGCGGCAGTCCATCGAGCGTTGACAACTCGCCGAACCAGGTCCCCGGCCGCACGATTAGCGCCAGCAATTCGGCGCCGTTCACGGACAGTCCCTTCAACCGCACCTGACCCTCCAGCACCGCCCACAGACCGTTTGGCGGATCGCCTAGCCCATAGATCCGTGCACCAGCCGCGAGCAGTTCGACCCGGGCCTCACGCAGCAACGCCTCGCGACGCTCCGCAGCCATGGTTTCGAACCACTGATCGGCTGCCAGCGCTTCGATGTCCAAATCGCCCATCGGATCATTTTTACCCGGTTCGGCGAGATTGTCACCATCGCGACATTCTTATCGCGCCGACTGCCGTATCCTTCGCGCAACGATAAGGAGACGGTTGATGGCCACGGCACTCAAGGCGATGGAAACGATACAGGATCAGGTATCCCCCGAAGAATGGGCGCTGCGCGTCGATCTGGCGGCGGCCTATCGGCTGGTCGCGCTCTACGGTTGGGACGATTTGATCTTCACGCATCTGTCGGCGCGCGTGCCGGGGCCCGATCATCATTTCCTGATCAATCCGTACACGCACATGTTCGAGGAGATCACCGCGTCGTCGCTGGTGAAGATCGACGTCGACGGTAACAAGGTCATGGACACGCCAGCGCCGGTCAACCGCGCCGGCTTCGTGATCCACTCCGCGATCCATGCCGGGCGCGACGATGCGGTCGCAGTGCTGCATCTCCACACCCCCCACGGCCAGGCGGTATCGGCGATGGCGGAAGGTCTTCTCCCGCATACCCAGACCGCGATGATTGCCGGGCACGATGTCGCGTATCACGACTTCGAGGGCATCGCGACCGAACTGGAGGAGCGCGAACGGCTGGTCGAGGATCTTGGCACGAAGAACTCGATGATCCTGCGTAATCACGGCACGCTGACCGTGGGCGAATCCGTTCCGCAGGCCTTTCTTCGCATGTATTTCCTGGAGCGAGCGTGCGAGGCGCAGGTCCTGATGCTGAGCGCAGGCCGGGATAACCTGAACAGGCCGAACCAAGGTGTCGCCGAAAAGGTCGAGGGCCAGTCGAGCGGTCCCGGTATGCGGATGCTTGCCGATGGCCTTGCCTGGCCGGCGTTGCTGCGCAAGCTCGACCGCGTCAATCCGGGCTATCGCGACTGACGGACGCCTACGCCTCCCGTCAGGCGTAGGCGTCCGCGTTCCGCTAGATGGCGCATGGTCGCGCGTGCGATCGCCAGCATCGTGCCGGCGATCTCGAACGCGGCCATGCGCATGGTCACGCGGACCTTGGGGGCAGCCGATCGCTCGAGTTGCGCGTTCAGGCGGATCAATACGGAGAGACCAGCGATGAAACTCTATTACTCGCCCGGCGCCTGCAGTCTGGCCGACCACATCGCCTTGCATGAGGCAGGGCTGTCGTTCGACCACGAAAAGGTCGATCTGAAGACCAAGCGGACCGAAAGCGGCGCCGATTACACGGCGATCAACCCGAAGGGTTATGTCCCTGCGCTCACGCTCGACACGGGCGAGACGCTCAGCGAGAACATCGCGATTCTCGACTGGATCGCACACCAGGATACCGCGCTGAAGCCGACCGGGCCGATGGGCCACACGCATCTGATCGAAGCCCTGGCGTTCATTTCCACCGAGATCCACAAGAGCTTCAAGCCGTTCTTCGCCGGTGGCAGCGACGAGGAAAAGGCCAAGGCCGGCGCGGTCATCGTCAAGCGGATGACCTATCTCGCCGACACGATGGAGGGCGACTATCTGTTCGGTGCGGCGGTCAGCGCGGCCGACTGCTACCTGTTCGTGATGCTGCTGTGGGCAGCGAAGAACAAGCTGGATGCACCGGCGGCACTCGTCGCCTTCCGCGAACGCATGATGGCGCGCCCGGCCGTGCAAGAAGCGATGCGCCACGAAGGGCTCGTCTAGACCGGCGCGACGCCACATGGGGCTGCGGGCGTGGAGGAAGCGCCCTCACCCGCCCCGTAACATCCCGACCAGACGGCAAGCTGGAACGCAGGACGGCGCCGATCCGGTTCTGCCGGATCGACGCCGCCCTCGGAGCAAGTCTTCAGCTACGATCAGCCGTGCAGCGACCGGCGGAACGTTTCCGGCAGGAACACCAGGCCGACCAGCGCCGTCACAGCGCAGGCGAGGATCGGGTACCAGAGGCCGTAGTAGATGTCCCCGGTCGCCGCGACCATCGCGAACGCCGCCGTGGGGAGGAACCCACCGAACCAGCCATTGCCGATATGATAGGGCAGCGACATCGAGGTGTAGCGGATCCGCGTCGGGAACAGCTCGACCAACAGCGCTGCGATCGGGCCGTAGACCATCGTCACGTAGAGCACGAGCAGGACGAGGATCGCGATGACCATCGGCTTGTTGATCTGCGCCGGGTCCGCCTTTTCGGGGTAGCCCACCGCGGTCAGTGCGGTCTTCACTTCGGTACCGAACGTCTTGATAGCCGCCGCCTTTTCGGGCCCCGAAACCACCGCCGGGTTGACGACCGGGATGGTCGCGCCGCCGATGTTGATCTGCGCGACGGTGCCGGCGGGTGCGATCACGTTGGTGTACGAGATGCCCGCCTTTGCGAGATACGACTTGGCGATGTCGCACGAGCTGCTGTCGAACTTGTTCTTGCCGACCGGATCGAACTGGACCGAACACTCGTCGGGGTTAGCCACCACAGTCACCGGCGAATTGGCCTGTGCCGCATAGAGCGCCGGGTTGGCGGCCTTCGACAGCGCATGGAACAACGGCATGTACGTGAGTGCCGCGAGCGCGCAGCCGGTCAGGATGATCCACTTCCGCCCGATCTTGTCCGACAGCCAGCCGAAGAAGATGAACGCGGGCGTGGCGATCAGCAGTGCGATCGCGATCAGGATGTTGGTGGTCGGCCCGTCGACGCGCAAGTTCTTCTCGAGGAAGAACAGCGCGTAGAACTGGCTGGTGTAGAACACGACGCCCTGGCCGACGACCGCACCGAACAGCGCGATCAGCACGACCTTGAGGTTGCTCCACTGCCCGAACGCTTCTGTCAGCGGTGCCTTCGAGGTCTTGCCCTCGTCCTTCATCTTCTGGAACACCGGGCTCTCTTCGAGCTGCATGCGGATCCAGAGAGACACCGCCAGCAACGCGATCGAGACGATGAACGGGATGCGCCAGCCCCAGGCCGCGAACGCCTCTTCGCCGACCAGAGTGCGGACGCCGATGACGATCAGCAGCGCCGCGAACAGGCCGAGCGAAGCAGTCGTCTGGATGAAGCTGGTGAACAGCCCGCGTTTCTTATCGGGCGCATGCTCGGCGACATAGGTCGCGGCACCGCCGTACTCGCCGCCGAGCGCGAGGCCCTGCAACAGGCGTAATACCACCAGCGCGATCGGTGCGGCGACGCCGACCGAGGCGTAGCTGGGGAGCAAACCAACCAGGAACGTCGACAGGCCCATGATCGCCATCGTCACGAGGAAGGTGTTCTTGCGCCCGACGACATCGCCGATCCGCCCGAACACCAGCGCACCGAACGGGCGCACCGCAAACCCGGCCGCGAACGCCGCGAGCGCAAAGATGAACCCGGTAGTCTCGTTGACGCCCGAGAAGAACTGCGCGGTGATGATCGTCGCGAGCAGGCCGTAGAGATAGAAATCATACCATTCGAACACCGCACCCAAGGAAGATGCGATGATGATCAACGGCTGGCTCTGCTTCACGTGACCAAGGGGCGATGCGTCCCCGGTTGTCGTTGCCATGGCGGTATCCTCTCAGGTGGAGCGATGGAGATTCTGGAGCGTTGGGCAATCAGAACCCGTATTTGAATGCGAATTCGAGGCGGTCGAGCGCGCCGGTGTCACCCGAGACCAGCTCGCGGACGGCGTGGC